>JBJKSY010000332.1:0-2967 GCA_046703645.1 Cyclobacteriaceae bacterium | reverse complement strand
GAAATAAATTATTTTGTTATAGGCACTTTCTTCAGGATCTTTTCTACAATCTGTTTTGTGCCCACATTATCAGCTTCCGCTTCGTAATTAAGAATGATCCTGTGGTTAAGGATATCGGGAGCGATTTCCTTAACATCTTCAGGAAGCACGTAATCACGGTTATCAAAATAGGCAACGGCCTTGGAAGCCAGGTTCAGGTAAATGGACGCCCTGGGTGAGGCGCCAAACTGAATGTAACCGGCTTCTTCCTTGAGGCCGTACTCATGGGCGTTCCTTGAGGCGAATACCAGCTCAATTATGTATTTCTCGATGGGTTCGGAAACACGGACCTTATTTATATCATTTTTGATATTGGAAATATCATCCCTGCTCAAAACAGTATTCAGGTTATCATCAAAGTTAAGGTTCGACATCCTTCGCATGATCTCCAGCTCCTCTTCCTTGCGGGGGTAGTCCACGAATACCTTCATCATGAAACGGTCGACCTGTGCTTCGGGCAGAGGATAGGTTCCTTCCTGGTCGATCGGGTTCTGGGTTGCCATCACAAGGAACGGGCGGTCGAGCGGGTAAGTGGTCTCGCCGATGGTCACCTGCTTTTCCTGCATGGCTTCGAGGAGGGCCGACTGGACTTTTGCCGGTGAACGGTTGACTTCATCGGCAAGTATCATATTGGCAAAAATAGGGCCTTTCTTGACCTCGAAATTTGCCGTCTGCTGATTATAGATCATGGTACCGATCAGGTCGGCGGGCAGGAGATCAGGAGTGAACTGCACGCGGTGAAAATCGAGATGCAAAACGCGTGCAAGCGTATTTACCGTCAGTGTTTTAGCCAGGCCGGGCACCCCTTCCAGTAATATGTGACCCTGGGTAAACAAGCCGATCAGCAGCCGGTTGATCATATAATCCTGGCCCACTACGACTTTCGATACCTCTGAAATTGCATCCTTGATTTTTTGCTGAAATTCTTTATTCGGTCCTTGCTCCATAAATTATTTTTAAAAGACGGATGCCAAAATAAATCATTTTTTACGAAAAATATTCCATCTCATGTTGATACTAATTCTTCTCAACCCTGTAACTATCAATTGTTGATAATAAATATGGACAACCCATAGCAGAGATAGGTCTAATCATCGTTAATTAATGTTAAAAGCTAAATGAAAGACCTCCTTAATGAAATCACTCTATTGGGGGGCCTGAAAAGGATGCCAGGATTAAAATATTAATAAAGCCGGTTATGTTGAGCCGAAATGATCATTTGACCGGCCGGCTATTTTTTAAATACGCTTTCAATGACCTGGCCCGTAGGGTTGTTGGATTTAAAATTCATCCCCAGGAGCATTGCAATGGTTTGTGCCACCTGGTTCAGGTAGATCTGCCCGCGGCCGGTTTCTTCACCTGCCGCAGGAGTATCAGGACCTATAACAGCCAGCCAGTCCTGGTCCGAACCCGGCACATCCCTTCCGTGCGACCTCCACCCGGTAATGGTGTTTCCCCTTCCGTGATCAGCAGTCAGGATGAGGGTGGTAGAACCTTTATAAAAAGGATCGGATTGAATATAATTCCAGAGCTCAGCCATGTATCCGTCAATATTGTGGGCCGAATTCAGGTAAGCCCCGTATTCACCCTTGTGTGCAAAATCGTCGGTTTCATCAAAGGCAAAGAACATTACCCGGGGCTTCTCCTTTTTCATGTATTCAAAACCATAATAAAATGTAAATACATCGAGCCTTACATTTTCCAACGGGTTGGGAACACAAGGCATAATTTTATCCAATAATTTTTCATTATCCGTAAGGTGATTGCCATAGGCCCCGACCAGTCCGGCGCTTACAAGGATCCCGTTTCTCCTGGCATTGATGATATAGGGAAAACAATCCCAGCTTGCAAAAACGGCTACCCTGTCCCGGTAACCCCGCTGGTAATTTATATACTCAAGAATGTTCGTGTTGGGATTGGCAATCTTTTCATTGCTGTTGATATGTTCGTCATCGGCGTGCCCGGTAAGCAATTCATTGTACCCCGGATAAGAAAACCAGTAACTATTGGATACATTCACCTTATTGTTAAATGCCCTGTTGCCGTAGATCTGCCCCCGTGTTCCGATCACTCCCCATATGAAGGGGAGCAGGGTTCTTCTTCTTTCGGTTTTATCATCTCTCCAGAAATGATTTTTTATCCCGATGGGATCCACAAAATTCAATTGTTGTTTCATCAGGGCTGAATCAGCACCCGTAAACAGCTCCTGCCATCGAAATCCGTCAATAGTAACCAGAACTATATTCCGGGTATTGAGTTTCTGAGCCCGTAGGCTTAATGCCGGAATGATCAGGACCAGGATCAATATATATTTTTTCATGTCATCAAAATTCAAAATGGAACAATTTACACAAGCACAATAACTCCCTTTGACCTGACTTATTGCAGCCTGAGATATACGAAGCCCGATTCCCGGCAAGGAAAAAAGTGCCCTGCCGGATGGTTCCTTGCATCAAAACATTTAAATTATCCAAATTTTTGAACCAATGAAAAATACCCTGATCGTTTTTTTTATTCTGTCTTTATTCCAGCTTGATTTTTCACCTCTCATTTACCCCGGGGTCAATACGAACAACGTCCGGGAAAAACGTTTACTGGATCCCGGCTGGAAGTTTCACCGCGGAGGGGCACAGGGGGCGGAAGGGATCGGTTTCGACGATTCAGGATGGCGAACCGTGGACCTGCCCCATGACTGGAGCATTGAGGATCTTCCCGGTACTTCATCACCCTTTAGCCCCGATGCCGTTGGCCAGGTTAGTACCGGGTTTACCGAAGGGGGAACGGGTTGGTACAGGAAAACTTTCGCCTTATCCGCCGATGAAAAAGGAAAGAGGGCGGAACTCCTTTTCGAAGGAATTTATATGAATGCGGACATATGGATCAACGGTCACCACCTGGGAAATCATCCTTATGGCTATACGGGTTTTT
>JBJKSY010000331.1:0-5019 GCA_046703645.1 Cyclobacteriaceae bacterium | reverse complement strand
TTACAAAACAGAACGGTTACGCGCGTCGGTTCTAACAAGCCCAGACCCATTGATATCCGCCTTATATGTGCCACTAACATGCCTATTTATGAAATGGTCAAGGATGGAAAATTCCGTCAGGATCTTCTTTACCGTGTCACTACAATCGAAATCCAGCTTCCGCCATTGCGGGATCGCCGGGAAGATATTAATTTACTGGCTGAACATTTTTTACAGACTTACGCAAGGAAATACAACAAGCAGATCTTCACAATCAGTGAATCAGCCGTGAAGAAGATGGTGAAATATAACTGGCCCGGCAATGTCCGTGAATTACAGCATGCCATTGAACGAGGTGTAATCATGAGTACCGGCCATATACTTAATGCCGAGGATCTTTTTTTCAGTTCAGTCGGACAAACCAAAAACGAAGAGAGTGTGATCCTGGAAGAACTGACCCTCGAGGAAGTTGAAAAAATGCTGATCAGGAAAGCGCTTAAAAAAGTTGACGGAAATATTACACTTGCTGCCCAGGAATTAGGATTAACCCGCTCATCCCTTTACCGACGACTCGAAAAATATGGCCTTTAATAATTTTCGGATTGGTGTTCTGGTCAGGGTTCTGCTGTTATCGGCAAGTATAATTTCATTTGCCTATTTCCTTATCACCGATTCCCGCCTCGTTACCCTGATCATCATCGGCCTGTTGATCGTCCTGTTCATGACTGATCTTATCCGTTATGTGGAAGTTACCAATAAAAAATTAACGCGTTTCCTCGAATCGATACGATTTTCAGACTTTTCAAGCGGGTTTGCCTATGACAACAACCTGGGAAAAACTTTCCGGGAATTGAACAGATCTTTCAATGCAGTGATGGACGCTTTTCGTCAGACGCGTGCCGACAAGGAAGAAAACCTGAATTACCTGAATACGGTTGTCCAGCATGTGGGTACCGGTTTACTTTCTTTCGATTCTGACGGGGAAATAAAATTGATCAACAATACGGCCAGGAAACTTCTCCAGGCGGCACAGATCCATAATATAGCCGAACTGAAACCTCTCAACCCTGAACTATACCGTAAACTTACGGAGCTTCAACCCGGGCATAAGGCGCTGATCCGGAGAAGCAACGATGTTTCCCTGGCCATCCACTCTACCGAGCTTAAAATGCGCGGAACAACAATAAAACTGGTGGCCCTCCAGAATATTCAAACCGAACTTCAGCAGAAAGAAGTTGAAGCCTGGCAGAATCTTACAAGAGTACTTCGACATGAAATCATGAATTCCATAACGCCTATTGCTTCCCTGACCGGTACTTTGAACGAAATTTTAAAGGAAGATCTTCTGCGGCATGATAACGGGGAGTATAAAATATCCGGAGAATCCGTAGAAGATCTCAGTGATGGTTTGCATACAATTGAAAACCGCTCAAAAGGACTGATCCGGTTTGTTGATGCTTACAGGGATTATACGACAATTCCACGGCCTAAATTCTCTCAGGTTTCTGTTCAGAGGATGTTCGACCATATTTCCAACCTTCTGAAACCGGAAATGGATGCGCTTGGCATTTCCTTTATACCAAGTGTCGATCCCGGGAATCTGGAAATCCTTGCAGACAGGGAACTAATCGAAATGGTACTCATCAACCTTATAAAAAATGCCAAGGAAGCTTTAAATATGCACCCGGAACCCAGGATCGAATTGAGGGCAAGGATCGATTCAGACGAGCGGATAATACTCGAAGTAAAGGACAACGGTCCCGGTATCATTCAGGAAGCCATCGAGAAGATCTTCATCCCGTTTTATACTACCAAGAAAAACGGCTCGGGGATCGGACTGGCCTTATCAAGGCAAATAATGCAAATGCACAACGGCAACCTTACGGTAAAATCAGAGCCTGGCATCTATACTATTTTTACTTTATTTTTTTAATTTTCAGTTCAAAAGCCGGAACTTTAAAACGGTCAATTACTTTTTCAAGAGGGATAGAGTCCTAAGATTAAACTGACATACCGTTCACTATGAGAATTATCATTGCGGGGGCCGGGGAAGTGGGTTTTCATCTCGCCAAACTTCTCGCCTTTGAAAAACACGATATCGTATTACTCGATATTAAACAGGAAAAGCTGGACCATGTAGCCAGCCATATCGATATAACCACCGTCAGAGGTAATTCAACTTCCTATAGTGTGCTTCGTACCGCCGGCGTGGATAAAGCGGACCTTCTTATAGCGGTTACGAGTTCAGAAGAGAGTAATCTTGCTACGGCCATAATTGCCAAGAAGCTGGGTGCTCTTAAAACCATTGCGAGGATCATCAACCTGGAATTTTTTTTAGATAAAAACATACTCGATCTCAAGGAACTTGGAGTCGATGAATTGATTTCCCCGGAATCATTGGCAGCCCGTGAGATTAAACGGCTTCTTGCCAAATCGACCGTCACCGATACCTTTGAATTTGATAACGGAATGCTGACGCTCCTGGGATTTTCCATTGATGATGAAAACGAACTTCGTGATAAATCCATTAAGGACACAGCTTTCCTGAATCCGGATCATGATTTCGTTACTGTTGCCATTTTGAGGAACGGCAAAACACTAATTCCCCATGGAAATACTTTATTCCGCACCAATGATCATGCCTATTTTATTGCGCAGCCATCAGGAATTCAGCGACTTATGGAGATCGGGGGTAAAAATACGGCTGAAATAAAAAAAGTAATGATCATGGGAGGAAGCAAAATCGGTTACCATGCTGCCCGCCGGCTTGGCAAAAAGTATGACCTGAAACTGGTGGAAAAAGAAAGGGAAAAGTGTTATTCTCTGGCCGAAATGCTTCCGGATACTCTGGTCGTCAACGGAGACGCAACCGATGTTGAAGTTCTCAAGGAAGAGGGCATAAACGAAATGGATGCTTTTATAGCCGTTACAGGGAATTCCGAAACCAATATCATTTCCTGCCTTCTGGCTAAGAATTTCGGAGTAAATAAAACGATAGCCCTGGTTGAAAATATGGACTACATCCATATATCGCAGAACATCGGCGTGGATACCATGATCAACAAAAAGCTCATTGCAGCCAATTTCATTTCTAGGTATGTCAGGCAGGGGCAGGTCATTTCACTTACCGGAATTCACGGGGTAAATGCGGAAATAATGGAATTTGAAGTCCCTTCAGGATCTAAAATTTCCGAACGTGAAATTAAAAGACTGGGATTCCCTGACGAGGCAATTATCGGGGGTGTGATCCGCAAAGGTGAACCAAAGACCATTACCGGTGATTTCAGGATCCTCCCGGGCGACCGGGTTGTTGTTCTATGCCTCCCGGAATGTATACACCAGGTTGAAAGTTATTTTAAATGATGCGATACAAATTTCCAATTTCCTAAAACCATACCTGTTATGAAAAAAATATTCTTCTTTATTTCATTCATGACTTTCATTATCCTTTCGGCCATGAGTCAGCCTGCAACGCGGGTCCTGATTTTCTCAAAAACCAACGGATACCGTCATGCTTCCATTGAACCCGGTAAAGTTGCCATAGCCAAACTATGCCGCGAAAATAATATCCTTTGTGATTCCACAGAGGATGCAACGAAGTTCAATGATGAAAATCTCAGCAGATACAATGTGCTTATTTTCCTGAACACTACGGGGGATCTGTTTAACAATGATCAAAAAGCCGCCCTTGTCCGTTATATTCATTCCGGTGGAGGCTGGATCGGCATTCATGCGGCGACGGATGCCGAATATAACTGGCCATGGTATGGAAAACTCGCAGGAGCCTGGTTTAAAAGTCATCCTGCACAACAGGAGGCTATTGTAAAAGTAACCGACAGAAGTAATCCGTCCACCAGCATGCTTCCCTCCGAATGGAAAAGGTTCGATGAGTGGTATAATTTCAAAGATGTTGAGCCAGGGCTTAAAATACTTGCCTACCTTGATGAAACTTCCTATAAAGGAGGAGAAATGAATGGTGACCATCCAATCATCTGGTACCACGATTTTGAAGGGGGAAGAGCCGTTTATACAGGATTCGGTCATACCGATGAGACCTTTCAGGATCCATTATTCCTAGCACATTTACTGGGTGCCATTCAATTTGTAACATCAGCAAAGAAGTAGCGGCGTAACGATCCGGTCCTATTTCCCGAATGCCTCCACTTCATTGGTAAGTTTTGAACCGATGATGGGGAAACTAATATGTCCCTGCAGGAAGAAACCCTGTTTACTGATGCCGGGTCTGATCCCGGACTCAATTCCATAGCCCATTCCAAGGTCGCGGTTGAATTTGCCCTCAATCCCGATTTTAGCTCCTAAAGGATTGGTTTTAATCACCCCGGAGGAATAAACAATGTCGGATGTTCCGGATTTTAAATAAAGATTTTCAAGATTGATGGATGGAAAATAACAGATATCCAGGTATGCGGTGAACAACAGGTCGTTATTTACCGGTTCATAGGTTTTATCAAATTTAATGGCAACATTTTTAATGATTGACAACGCTCCTCCCAGATAAAAACCAGCAGCAGTCATATTACCGAATGCATGGTATTGGGCCGGGACCGGATTTCCTGAAGGATCCAGCAGGGATATTTTCTGGGATTTTGTAATGTCGTTGATATCCAAAGCCGTCTGGTAATATATTCCTCCGGCGCGCACTCCATAGATCTTTCTCACCTTCACGGGAGCCTGTATATTCTGATGTTCCATGGATTCCCACTTTCCTTCTTTCTGAAAATTTTTTGAAAAAAGGATAAATCTTGCCTTTCCGTCAACCTCCTTGTCAACAATATGATATGTTCCACCCAATTCCAAATAGTCAAATTTTTTCGGTGAATTCTCAAAATCATTATTCCTGGTTGCATCGTCCCTTACAAAATCAGACTTGCGGTTATAGGATTTTCTGAACTGGGCTGAAAAGTCAGCTTTTTTGCCCATATAATAATCGGCTTTCAAGCCGAAACCTGCATTGATATTAGTCCTGAAAAATTCACCGTAGATGGGTTGAATCTGGAAAAATAATTTATTGATATCATA
>JBJKSY010000330.1:0-4541 GCA_046703645.1 Cyclobacteriaceae bacterium | reverse complement strand
TTTCAACGACAAGCCCTTTTAAATATTCGCTTTCAGGGTGAAAAATATTTACAGGATGATCGGCGGGCTGTCCCAACCGGTATAATATTCTGGCCATCCGCCCGTTTTCGATTGCCGCAGCCATGATTGTGTTCTCAAACAAGACTTTATCTACTACCTGGGAACAGGAGAAGGTAAAGAGCAATCCCCCCTTTTTTATGAGTTTAAAAGCCACTGAATTAAGTCGTTTGTACCCCTGTACAGCATTATGTCGGGACGAAAGATGCTTTGCAAATGCCGGAGGGTCAAGGACCATAATATCAAAAGACTCGTGCGTTCCCTGAAGGTAGTTAAGTACATCAGAATTGATCAGTTCGAATTTACCTGAATAACCATTTAATTCAAGGTTTTTTTTTGTCAGTTGAACGGCAACCGGGGCGATATCCACAGAATGGACGAATGAGGCACCCCCTTTTAAGGCATTCGCTGAAAAGCCGCCAGCATAACAGAATGCATCCAGTACCCTGGCTCCCCCTGATAATTTCCTCAACAGGAGCCGGTTTTCCCGTTGATCAAGGAAATATCCTGTTTTCTGTCCTTTTTCAAGGTTTATAAAGAAAGATATTCCATTTTCGAGGATTAAAATCTCTCCAGGCTCCCCTTTCAGGAATTCAATTGACTCTTCCGTATTGTACGGGAACGAGGGTTTATGTACGATTCCCTTAACGGAGTCACCCATTACCTGTTCCAATGCATCCGCAATAACAGCAATTGTTTTTTTTATTCCTTCAGAATGCGACTGCAGAACGGCAGTTCCGTTGTACCAGTCGATTATGAGGCCGGGCAGCTCATCGCCTTCTCCATTGACCAGTCGAAAACAGTTGGTATCCGGGTTGGATAAAAAGCCGGTCCTTTTCCTTACGGATACGGCAGATCCCAGCTTCTGTTTCCAGAATTCAATGTC
This sequence comes from Cyclobacteriaceae bacterium, assembly GCA_046703645.1. Lineage (GTDB taxonomy): Bacteria > Bacteroidota > Bacteroidia > Cytophagales > Cyclobacteriaceae > DATDPY01. The sequence continues at coordinate 3,598 of JBJKSY010000330.1, read as the reverse complement.
CAGCACCGTTTTTTGGAACGAAACAATTCTCACGGCAATATTACTTTCCTGGTAATAACCCGTTGCCAGGTACTTACCCTCGTTACTATATACTTCAACCCAATCACCGTTATTCAATCCTGATGGAATTTCCTCGATGGCTCCGGAAAAAACCCATCGATGAAATCTAAGCAATGATTTTTCCTTATTTTTCTTCAGCTTTATTACCGGATATCCCATTTATAATTCATTTATCTCTTTGCATCAAATTGCGGACTATTAGAATATCCGCTCCACACCAGCCGATCGATTCAAGGTCGTCATCCGACAACCATTGGTATTGATCATGAACAGATAAGGTAATCTTACCCTTCAGCCAGGTACAATCAAAAGGAATAAGATGTATAAAAAATTCAGGATATTCGAAATCAACTGGAGTTAAAGCCCTGTCAGGATTGACAATAATGGTTAATTCTTCCTCAATTTCACGAACCAGTGTGTTTTCCGGGTTTTCATTTTCCCTGATCTTACCCCCGGGAAATTCCCATAAACCAGCCATTTTCTCCCCTTCTTTCCTTCTCAAAGCCAGTATCTTCCCTTCCTTTCTGATGACCGCGCAAACAACATTCAATATTGGCTTTCCATTCATATAATCATACAACTGAATTTATTTCCAAAATTATATAGTTCAGAAATCTAAAAAGAAGGCTTCATACTGATTTTTATAAAATTCCGTTATAAATATATCAATATTGAGCTTTACTTTCCTTTCCTTATAAACGATCGGATTTAATCTTTGTCCGGGGACATTTTCAGGAACATGGTACAGACGGGTGGTTATCAATTTAAAATCAAGATTTCACTTTGAATTTCAGCCTGTTAAAAAAATCAGGCTGAACCGTATATCCTGTCTTAATGACAGAATATATAAATAATGCATAATATCTTAAAACGGTGTCTGATTGGCTATATTTGAGGCCCATGAAGAATCTGAAATGCGTCCGTTAAAATCAATAATTATATTTTCTCTATTCCTGTTCATTTATCTCACAAATGTTCTACCTGCGACAGCACAGATCAACGATGAGATCATTTCTAGCAAAGGAAAAGTGTACCGTCATTTTGATGCTACACATGAGGTGGTACACATTCCGCCGGTCCTTTCTGACAATACCCTGGTCCACAACATTATATTAATGATCGGTGACGGTATGGGATCGGCACAGGTATATGCAGCCTATGTGGCAAACAGGGGAAACCTTTACCTGTCCCAGTTCCCGGTAACCGGACTTGCCAAAACCTATTCTGCCGACAATCTTATAACGGATTCTGCTGCCGGTGCTACTGCTATGGCTTGTGGAATAAAAACAAAGGACGGATATGTAGGGATGGATCCCCAGGGAAGGCCTGTTCAGAATATTCTGGAATATGCAAATAAAAATGGCATGGCTACGGGTATTGTAGTAACATGTTCCGTTACAAATGCAACCCCGGCATGTTTCATTGCCCATTCGATTTCGAGAGATTTCAATGAGCTGATCGCCACCTTTTACCTGAAAACCGATATTAATTTTTTTATCGGCGGAGGAAGAATATTCTTTGATGAACGAACAGATGGCATAAACCTTCTGCAGAAACTAAAAAATAAAAATTACCAGGTCATAACGACACCTGCGGGTCTTGACAGCATAAATTCCACGAAGGTTGCAGGATTGCTATGGAAAGAACAGGGCCCCTCTATCCACGATGGCCGTGGTGATATGCTGGAAGAAAGTACACAAAAAGCCATTGAATCCCTGAGTCAAAACCACAAAGGATTCTTTTTAATGGTTGAAGGATCTCAAATTGACTGGGGAGGGCACCAGAATGATACTCGCTACCTGGTGGAAGAAACATTGGATTTTGACAAAGCCATTGGAAAAGCACTTGAATTTGCGTCAAAGGACGGCCACACGCTCGTAATCGTAACTGCCGACCATGAAACCGGAGGTTTTGCAGTAACCGGAGGTAATATAAGAAGAGGTACAGTCATAGGTGATTTTCTCACTGAAAGCCACACAGGAGTCTGGGTACCTGTATACGCCTACGGACCAGGAGCTTTAAACTTCACAGGGATTTATGAAAATAACGATATTTACGGGAAAATGAAATATTTGATGGATCAGGGATTGGGAAAATGACATATGCCGAATGAATGCTTATATAAACCATTTTTAAGTTTTCAGGGTTTCCGGGTGCAAAAAGAAAATTAACGGCTCAGGCGATAATATTTTATCCCGTCAATTTCAGTTAAATAATCGGACCGGTGAACAAACTGACAGACACCGTCTGTATTTTCTTTCCCGAACCGGATGAGTTCCAGCTTTTCATTATAAATTTTCACTTCACATTCCTTCCCGTAACCTGGTTTTTCATTAATGATTTTATTGATTACTTCCATGATATCCGTATCAGGGATATATTCTTTTTTACTGTCATCCCTACCGTCGGCCCGGGTTCCCGGCATATTTACCAACACCATAGCCACCATCAGAAATCCCATAAAAAAGTATTTTTTTAATTCGGTTTTCATGATTATTCAGGTTGTTTATGAAGGTTTTACCAACAGCGTGCCATATTATATATATGGCTGATTTATAGCATTTTATAACCATTATAAATCCTTCATAATACTGTGGATTGTCCATAAATGAACAAAAATATGAACGGATTTATTACAATGTTTTTTTACTGAAGTTCCGGTTCAATTTCTCTTTTAAGAATATCAACATAAATTTTAATATAATCTGCTTGTTTGTTATACCGGTATTGCATTATCCACCTGGGATGAGGCAGGAAAATTAAATTTTTAAAAAGCCCGGTTCGTGAATTGATCTTTTCAAAGTAACGGCTGTTTTCACCCCGCCCAAGTACAATTCCTATATTGCGGTTTCCTCCCGCTTCTAATTGTTTTTTAATGCTTTTAATGAAAAAACTTTCCCAATCTTCCTTAAGATATTTTATATCGTAATAATTCAGGTTTTTCCCGTTCCGGACAAAACCTACAGGGGATACAGCAGTTAAATAGAAGTGATTAAAAAATATCTCCCTGCCACCTATTTTATTTATAACCGCATAAACGAACCTTGAGGAAAGTTCATGTTTTTCCGGAAACGGATTTTCAATTCCAAGGATCTCCTTCAGGTTAACGGGGTCCGTAAAAGGAATTCCGGTAACTCCCGCCCCGAATCGCCCGGGATTAATACCAATTATAAAAATTCTTTCCCTTTGGTCATTGTAGAACTTTCTGTAGAAATCCTCATTAACCTTCTGGACCAACTCAGTGCTGAAAGGAAGCAATACTTCCACTGACTTGTCATCAAGTAAGGGAACCTTCAGTTCATTGTAGAACTGTAATATCAGGGAGCCAAAAGACATAACTCAGCAATGCCGGTAAGGGAGAATATTAAAAAAACTCTTGAAAAGCAAGGAAAGGAGTTGTTAATCCTTAATTTCCATGGTATACATTGAGCTAATCCTCAAGAGTACAAACCCAACGGCCGAACGCTTTTCCGTTGGGAGTATGTGGAGCCGCGGGGATTCGAACCCCGGTCCAGATAAGGAAACCGTGGCATTTTCT
>JBJKSY010000329.1:0-2757 GCA_046703645.1 Cyclobacteriaceae bacterium | reverse complement strand
TGCAGAATTCAGGCAGTGAATACTTGCCCGGTTATTTTTTATTGTAACGTTTGTTGAATTTCTCAACACGCCCTGCCGTATCCACAAAGATCTTTTTGCCGGTATAGAAAGGATGAGATGCCGAACTAACTTCAATCTTGATTATCGGATAGGTTTTGCCGTCTTCCCATTTAATGGTTTCCTTCGATTTTACAGTCGAACGTGTCAGAAATTTGAAATCGCTTTGAGTATCGTGAAAAACCACTTCCTTATACTCCGGATGAATGCCTTTCTTCATACCTTGAAATTTTAGAGTCACAAAGATACTTTCTGTGACCGGAATAGACAAAAAATATATTTTATCTTTTAAATTCCGGGCATTATAAACCATTGGGAGAATTAGATTTGTAAAAGTTATCGATTCTGAAAACCGTGAAATTAATTAAATGCGTGGCATTTTTCCTTGTTTTGGGGACTGCAGGGTTTGCCCAGAATTCTGCCCTTGAATGTTATAATGCCGCCAGGCTTAAGTATGAAGATGGGGTATATCCCATGACAATTGAATTGTTGAACCGATCGCTAAGCTACGATTCTTCCTTTGCGGATGCCTATTTCTTGCTCGGGAAGACCTGTCTTGACCTTGGACAAAATGATTCAGCCATAGCCGAACTTTCACAGGCAATAAATAAAGCTCCTGCAGGAGAGCCCTCGGTATCAGAATATTATCTTTACCGGGGAATTGCCTATATGGGAAACAAAGAATATTTTCTGGCCGGAAAAGATTTCGAAAAAGCTAAAGACCTGAACCCATCCGATCCGGAGATTTATTTTGAGGACAGTAAGCTGAAATATATTTCCCGGAAAGATAAATCAGAAGCTATTACTGACCTGGATAAGGCCATCCAGCTTGATCCCGATTATGCACCCTATTATCAGAAAAGGGCGGAATATAAATATTACCTTGCAAGATTTGATTTTTCTTCGGATAAACTGCTGGAATCCGCTATTCGTGATATGACTTTTGCTATTTCTCTGGATCCCGGGAATTATGATTATTACAGGTTTCGTTCCGATATGTACAAACAGGCAGGTGACCCGGACCTCGCCGTTCAGGACTATACGGAAATGATACACCTTAAACCCGAAAAGTTCCAGGCCTATACCGATCGGGGAATAATCCGGATGCAAAATGATGAATATAAAGATGCCATAAGCGACTTTTCGAATGCCATTGAAATAAATCCGGATGATAACAAGAATTACAGGTACCGTGGGCTTTGCCGGTACAATTCTTCGGATTATCGCGGGGCTTACCAGGACTTTTCATCGGCTATAATGATGTTGAGTAAACAGAAATTTCCCGTGGCCGACATTCCCAGAATGCAACGTATATTGGCAGATACTTATCTTAAAAGAGGAGTATCATCCGTATCAATGGGGGATAATTACGGTGCCTGCCATGATTTCAGGAAAGCTTTTGACCTGGGATCCCACCTGGGTTTGAATTATTACAAAAAATATTGTGAATACTAAAAATCTCATATCGTGAAGCAAGTCCTGTTGATCGTAATTTTAATTATTTCTGCACCCTTGATCGGTTATGCGCAAAGTCCGGATATTCCGCTTAACAGGGATTATTATGACCTGATCGACCGGTATGAAGTTCTTTCCGGGAAACTGGCCGGGGATTTCCATACCAGTGTAAAGCCCTATCCGCGTCAGCTTGTGGCTTCTTTTTTTGACCGGATCGATACGACACTTACGGGATTGAGCAAATCGGATAAATTTAATATCGACCATATTCTTATTGATAATTATCCCTATTCACGGCAGGCGGATCCGCAGAGTAAAACGACTTTTCTGAAACAGTTCTACCGGAATCAAAACGACTTCTTCAGCCTTGACCAGAAAGATTTCCAGTTCCATGTAAACCCGGTATTATATTTTTCAGGGGGCCTGGACAAAGGTCAGAATGTAACTCCCTGGATAAATACCCGGGCCCTCGAAATCAGTGGCCTGATCAGTTCAAAAATAGGTTTTTACACTTTTCTCAGCGAAAACCAGGCGGTTTACCCGGCCTATGTAAGATCATGGATAAACCGGAATCTTGCAGTGCCCTACGAAGGATTCTGGAAAAGATTCCATGACAACGGGGTCGATTTTTTCGATGCCTCCGGTTACATTTCATTTAATGTAGTAAAACCGATCAACGTTGAATTCGGCCACGGAAAGACATTCGAAGGGGATGGAATCCGCTCCATGGTATTATCGGATTTTTCAAGTAATTACCTTTACCTGAAGATACACACGCGGATCTGGAAGTTTGATTTTTTTAACCTTTTTGCCCAGAATTACGCCGATGCTTACGTATCTCCCGGTACGGGAAATATACAGGGAAATTACCCGAAGAAATTCCTGGCTCATCATCACCTGAGCTACAATATTTCTAAAAACCTGAATATCGGCCTCTTTGAATCGATTGTGATCGGGGATACTACACAGCGTTTCGAGATCGGGTACCTTAACCCGGTCATATTTTACCGTGCCCTCGAACAGCAGTCCGGAAGTCATGACAATGCCCTGGTGGGGACCGATCTGAAATGGAATTTCCTGGATCATTTTTCATTTTACGGACAATTCCTTCTCGATGAGTTCTTGCTGAAGGAAGTGCTTGCCCATTCAGGATGGTGGGGAAATAAATTCGGATCCCAGGCCGGGCTTAAATATTTTAACGTGGCCGGCATAAATAACCTGGATGCGCAGGTTGAATTCAATACG
>JBJKSY010000328.1:0-4938 GCA_046703645.1 Cyclobacteriaceae bacterium | reverse complement strand
TGATTTGGGGAAATGGAATCTAGACTGTAGACGTGTTGACGTGTTAACGAGTTGACGAGACCACCCGTCAACCCGTACACACGTCTACCCGTCAACAAATAATAAGGAATAATTTTATTGGAAATACAAATGAATCAATTATATTTCAAAATCAATTGTTTCACCTTACAAATTACCAGCTATGAATACTCACAAAAACCTCGACGTTTGGAAATTAAGTATCGACTTTGTTAAAGATATTTACCAGATGACACAATTATATCCTCAGAATGAATTATACGGATTGACCTCCCAATTGAGGAGGGCTTCAGTATCCATTCCGACCAATATTGCGGAAGGAGCTGCAAGGGGAAGTTCAAAAGAGTTTCTTAGGTTTCTTTATATTTCATTGGGATCCCTTAGTGAAATTGAGACATTATTAATTTTGACAGATTATCTGAAATTTGCTGACATTACAAATCTTGAAAAAAAATCAACAGAGATAAGACGTAAGCTTTTAAATTTAATTAAATACATTAAAGGAAATATTAAAAAGCCCGTTAACCCGTCCACCCGTTAACCCGTCCACCCGTTAACTCGTCCTCCCGTCCACCTAATGAAATCCTGGTACGTTCTTTATACGAAGCCCCGCAACGAAAAGAAAGCAACGGAGCGTCTCCAAACCGCCGGCTACGAGATGTACTGCCCCTTAATTAAAACGGTGAAACAATGGTCCGACCGCAAAAAAAAGGTGAGCGTACCCATGTTCCCTTCCTATATATTCGTACGCATTGAAGAAGCGGCCCGAAAAGAAGTCCTCCGCGACCCGGGGGTGCTGAACTACGTTTTCTGGATAGGGAAACCCGCCGTCATCCGCGACGACGAGATCGAAGCGATCCGGAAGATCGAGAACAAAGGCGTGGACATCAAGGTGGAAGGAGGGAAACCCGAAAAAGGCCAGTTCGTTGAGATCCCCGAAGGACCGTTCAAAGGCATGATCGGCCGTGTCGATAAGGTGGACCGGACAAGAGTGTTGTTGTACATCGAACAATTAGGTGCTATTGTACAATTTAAATATTCATAAAAAAGCAATTAGCTTTTAGCTTTTAGCCTTAAGAAATTGGCTAACTGATAACGTTTTTAAACAACTAAACAATTAAACAAAGTTTCCCCGCAAGGATCACAGTCCCGTTAACTTTTGCAAGCGCAGAGGTTTTTAACCAATTATCTGATCTATGATCAATATAACTAAACAAATAGAATATTGGATATCGGAGGCCGATGAAGATATAATAACAGCCGATTGGCTGATCAAAGGGAAAAGATATAAGGAAGGACTATTCTTTTGTCACCTGTCAGTTGAAAAGGTGCTTAAGGCGATTATTGTAATTGTTACCAAGGATATTCCGCCTAAGGCACACGATTTATTTTATCTGGCAAAAACTGCTAAAATTGATTTAAATGAAAATGATTTAGATTTTCTTGGTATTCTGATGAAATATCAGCTCGAAGGAAGGTATCCACAGTTTTTATCTGAGATTCCTTCTGAAAATATTGTTAATTCATATTTTTATAAAACGAAAGAAATTATAATATGGCTCAAAGAAAAATTATAAAACATATAGCAGAATATATTGATTTTTTAAAACATCATAATGTTTCTGTTGACAATGCATTTTTATTTGGGAGTTACAGCAAAGGAAACCAAAATGCTGAAAGTGATATTGATGTGTTATTGGTTTTAAATGATTTTGATAAATTTAATGACGAATTGTTCGGTCGTGTATGGAGACTTACAAAAGAATTTGATGGGAAAATAGAACCGCTGATAATTAGCAGAAAAAAGTTTATTGAAGATGATGTATCGCCGATATTAATCAGTATCAGAAGAAATGCTGTGGCAATTCTTTGACGGAATTCATCTAGCGTTTTTTAATTACTTTTTGGGGCGATGCCAAAAAGTAATGCCCGCCCGGCGAGGGCGAAAGTTAATTTAAATCAAACAGGTTATTGGAGTAAACAATTAAACAACTAAACAATTAAACAATTAAACAAAACAATCCCCAAAGTTCGCAGTCACTATATTTCCAGTATACCAGTATACCAGTCTACCAGTGAACCAGTAAACGAGTGAACCAGTGAACCAGTGAACCAGTCATTTACAACAAACCGCTAACCCCTGAATTAATCACCCAATGACCTATCGTCTCGATAAATCATATTTTAAAATGCAATCCTTCAGGGAGGCTGATAACAGCCTGGATTACTGGAGCAATAAAACTTATGAGGAACGGTTAAATGCGGCATGGTACCTGATCAGTTGCGCCTATGATTTTCCCCTGGCGGAACCTCCGAAACTTGACAGGAATTTTTTTTCCTTTCGGAAACATAAAGAAGGTTGAACCATATTTTTAACAAAGACTTTCTTGAATTCATGGATTGTCTTAACAGGCACCAGGTGGAGTATATTGTAGTAGGCGGTTATTCGGTAATTTTACATGGTTATACCCGGACCACCGGTGACCTGGATATCTGGCTTGGCCGGACAAAAATGAATTACTTAAAATTGGCAGATACCTTTCATGAATTCGGAATGCCTGTTTTCGATATGAACGAGGATAATTTTATCAACAATGAGAATATCGATGTATTCACATTCGGCAGGCCTCCGGTGGCAATTGATATTATGACAACGGTGAAGGGACTGGATTTTCAGGACTGTTACCAGAGAACCCAACTGGTTGAGATCGGCGGTATAAAGATCCGGATTTTAAGCCGTGAAGATTTAATCATTTCAAAAAAAGCTTCCGGCAGGCATAAAGACCGGGATGACATTGATCATCTGACGGATGAATAATCTTAGTCTTCAATCACTGATGGCTCGTTCACAAAACTCATAAATCACCGGACAGTTCTACCAATGAACCAGTGAACCAATGAACCAATGAACCAATGAACCAGTGAACCAATGAACCAATGAACCAGTGAACCAATGAACCAATGAACCCGTCCACCCGTCCACCCGTCAACCCGTCAACTATTAAACAAACAAATGCCGGTCGTTGTAACAATAGCATCCATTAGTTATTGTAACTTGCTATTAGATTATTTATAATAACACCATGTATTCAAAGGATCGGCTGCGAATTGAAATTAAAAAATTACTCTGGGATACCAACCGGAATGCGGATGACTACCTTGCCCTGATCGGGAAGGAAAATAAGAATGAAAGCGAGGTTCGTATTTTGAGGCCGCTTTATATCAAATTCCTGAATTTTTATCCATGGTATGAAATTATAAGGATGTTCGGGTATGAGAAAGCCAGGAATGAAATAGTGACGGATGATGTTATCCAGGGGCTGTTCCCCAGGCCTCTGAGAAAAAAATACCGTTATGTCAAACAGTTATTATAAGAGATTATATTTATTACAGGATAAAGTCCTAGGACTGGTAAAGGAACAGAACACATCTTTTTTCCTGACCGGGGGAACAGCATTGAGCAGGTTTTTCCTTCGTCACAGGTACAGCGACGATCTCGACCTTTTTACATCCTTCGACCCCGGATTTGAGAAACAGGTTGAAAAGATTAAGGATTGTTTAATCCTGGAATTCGGAGATGATTTTAAAACGCAGATTGATCAGGATTACTTTAAAAGATTCTTCATTTCGGAACCGGGTTCGGGAATAGACCTTAAACTGGAATTCATCAATGACGTGCCTTTTCATGCAGGTAAATTATGGGGAAATGAGATATATGACAAGATCGATTCCTGGGAGAATATCCTCTCCAATAAGATAAGCGCCTTATCCAGGAATGAAGAAAGGGATCTGGCAGACTTGTTGTTCATATCTTACCAATTTGAGTTTAACTGGATGGAAGTGATCGAAAATGCGAAAAAGAAAGATGACTGGGTGGAAGAGATCAAGGTATCGAAGTATTTGTTTGATGTGGAGACCCTTTCCGGGATTAAATTCATGGATGAAAACCTGAAACCCGTAGACCTTATTCCCGATTTTAAAATCATGGCCAAGGATCTTATTAAAGGAACAAATAATTCCTTATATGGCCGGCGTAATAAAAGCACTTAGCTCTTTGCTTTTAGGAATTGGCTAACTGATAACGGCTTTAAACAATTAAACAACTAAACAATTAAACAAAGTTTCCCCGTAGCGACCACAGTCCCGATATTTCCAGTCTACCAGTCTACCAGTATACCAGCAAACCAGTGAACCAATGACCCAGTGAACCAATGAACCAATGAACTCGTCAACCCGTCTACCATTTTACGAGTTTACCAGTCTACGAGTCTACCAAGTCTACCATCATATCTGCTTCTCAAATGAGTTTCGTAATCATCATAATAATAATCGAATCTGTTAACTTTAAAGAATCTATGGATTTTTAGTTAATTTATGCCTATGGATAAACTTATAGAGGACAATATTGATTTGTTGAAAGAGATCTTTAAACATCATCATATAGATAAGGCGTACCTGTTTGGATCCGTAGTATCAGGCAGAATGACAGGGGATAGCGATATAGATTTATTAATACGATTCAAGGAATATCCTTTCGAAGGATATGCTGAAAATATGTGGGATCTTGAAGATCAATTGTATAATGTTCTTAAAAGAAAAATTGATATCGTTCCGGAACATAATCTGCGAAACCCATATTTCATTGATTCGGTTAATAAATCCAGGGTGTTGATTTATGGATAAAAAAGTAAAGAAATACCTCTTTGATGCCATTGAAGCTATTGAATATATTGAATCGATGAATAATTAGCCAACCTACATGTTAAACAATTGCCTGATGAATCCAGATAAATTTTATATAAAGTGATGCAGAAATCCTCAGCGCCGGCACGACAAAACAGCGGGCCGGGGATGGCCAGTGGGGGGAAGCATTGTTTTGTCTAGCGTTTTTTGATTACTTTTTGGGGCGATGTCAAAAAG
>JBJKSY010000327.1:0-4672 GCA_046703645.1 Cyclobacteriaceae bacterium | reverse complement strand
AATAATTTTTTGCATGTTAAAGAAAACTAAAATTGTTGCCACTTTATCCGACAGCAATTGCATTCCGGATTTTATCCGTACTTTGTATGAGACCGGCATGAATGTCGTCAGGCTGAATACAGCCCATATGGATCCTGTGAAAGCGGGAATTATGGTGGATAATATCAGGAAAGTCTCTGATAAAATAGCCATTCTGGTTGATACCAAAGGACCCGAGATAAGAACCACACAGGCACGCGAGTAAATACCTGTGACTTTCGGAGATAAATTGATCTTCTAGGGGGACCCTGAAGGTATTACCTGCAGAGACTGCATCTTTGTCAATTATAAAGATTTTGTCAGGGATATACCCGTCGGAAGCAAGATTATGATCGATGACGGGAACATCGAACTGGCCGTGGTTGAAAAAGACAAAGATAAATTAACCTGTGAAGTTAAAAATGTCGGAATCATTGAGGGAAAGAAGAGCGTGAATATCCCGTCCGTCCATGTTAAACTGCCTTCCCTGAGCCAGAAAGATAAGAATTTCATTCAGTTTGCGATTGATAAGGATATAGAGTTCATCGCCCATTCCTTTGTCCGGAATAAAGAGGATGTAATGGCTGTCCAGGAGATCCTTGATTCAAAGAACAGCAAGATCAAGATCATTGCTAAAATTGAGTACCAGGCGGGGGTAGATAATTTAGATGAAATCCTGGATCATGTCTACGGTGTGATGGTAGCGCGGGGCGACCTGGCTGTGGAAATTCCTTACGAACGGATTCCGGTAGTGCAGAAGTTGATCATTGAAAAATGCATTGCCAAAAGAAGGCCGGTGATCGTTGCCACGCAGATGCTTCATTCCATGATAGAACATCCCAGGCCAACCCGTGCAGAGATCAGCGATGTGGCCAATGCTGTATTTGACGGAACCGATGCAATTATGCTGAGTGGTGAAACGGCCTTCGGAAAATACCCGGTGGAATGCGTTAAAACCATGACACAGATCGCCCTTGAGGTAGAACAGAAAAAAGCTCCTATCCGGGAAACACCTTTATTTATCATCAATAATGATGTAACAGCCTTTATTGCCCACACCGCAGTGGAAGCTTCTATAGAATTAAATTCCAGGGCTGTGATCTCGGATACCCTGGATGGTAATTCCATCAGGGCTTTGGCAGCTTACCGGGGAAGAAATATTATTTTTGCTCAATGTTACGACTGGCGAACAGTACGGGAGCTCTCATTATCTTATGGAGTTATTCCTGAATATTATGAAATGAACGATAATTACCTGGAATTTGCAGCCCCGGCACTTGAATATATGATGAACGAACAGGATTTTGATAAAGGTGATCGTGTCGTTATTGTTGCAGGTAATCATGGATGGGAAGCGGGACTTTCAAATCTGGAAGTCAATTCAATTGAAGGATTCATGAAAAAATTAAATAAGTGAAAATATAAAACCAAAACACACATGAAACCAAGGCCTTATATTCTTAATGAAATCAACTGGAAATCTGTAAAGGGGACTCACTATGATATCGCCGTGCTTCCCTGGGGAGCTACCGAAGCGCATAATTACCATCTGCCTTACGGGACCGATAACATTCAATGCGATTATATTGCGGCAAAGGCTGCAGAGAAGGCCTGGGAAAAAGGTACTAAGGTCATGATCCTGCCGACAGTACCCTTCGGAGTCAATACACAACAGGTGGACATACCATTGACTATTAACATGAGCCCTTCGACTCAGTTTGCCGTGTTGACCGATGTGGTTGAGGCACTCAGTTCTCAGGGAATCAATAAGATACTGGTCATGAACGGGCATGGAGGGAATGATTTCAAACAAATGATCCGTGAGATAAAAATGGAATACCCTCAACTGTTCCTTGGATTGATCAACTGGTACCTGGTAGAGAAAGACTGGTCGAAATATTTCACCGATACCGGGGATCACGCCGGGGAAATGGAAACCAGCATTATGATGAATATCGTTCCGGAAATGGTCCTGCCTCTTGACGAAGCCGGGGATGGTTCCGCAAAAAAACTGAAATTCAAAGGCAGGCAGGAGGGATGGTTATGGTCACCCAGGGAATGGACCAAAGTAACTGCTGATACAGGCATCGGAAATCCCAAAAAAGCAACAAAAGAAAAAGGACGGGCCTACCTGGATATCGTTATTGAAAAGATCGCCGATTTCTTTACGGAACTGTCAAAGACTGATCCTTCGGATATATATATTTAGGAATAAGTCTTTTCCTGAACCCGTGTAACGGTTGATTTATATTCTGAAATCAGCCTTCATTGATCCTCCGGAAGTTATTGATACGGGGTATAATTATTATGGATAAAACCGATAAAGGAGTTTTCGGACTGGGAGCCATAACCGTTGATTTTATCGGAAAGGTTTCAGGTTGGCCGGAACAGGACGTGAAAACCCTTTTAACTGATCTTACGATCACAGGGGGCGGTCTGGTGGGTAATGCCATAAGTACCGTTGCCAGGCTGGGAGGAAAGGCTTTTATTGCCGGCAGGCTGGGTTATTCCCTTACAGCAAAAATGGCATTTCAATTCCTTGAAGAAGCAGGTGTCAATGTCCAAAATATTCTCCGGATTGAGAATGCAGAACCGGTAAGATCATTTATCCTTACAGATCCGGAAAATGGCAAAAGGAATATATTTTTTACAAGGCAGAATGTAAGCTATCCTTCGCCGGATGAATTCCCCGATCCGGAATGGTACCGGCAAGCCAGTGTGCTGGTGATCGATCATGGCACAGGGGAATCTGGTTATTTAACAGCCCTCGAAGCAAGAAAGAAAGGATTGGATGTTGTACTCGATGTTGAGCGAAAGGAGCCCGAAATTGAAAAACTGATGGAGATCTCCAATCACATCATTGTAGGAAGAAACTTTGCCGCTTCCTACTCAGGCACTGAAAGCGAAGAAAAGATATTTAAGTATTTACGGAAAAGTAAGGACCAGGTTATTGTCATGACTCTAGGCGGAGAAGGCCTCGTAGGGCAAGATAGTAATGGAGTATTCCGGTTTCCCGGCCTGAAGATAAATATGGTCGATTCTACCGGATGCGGAGATGTGTTTCATGGTGCCTACGCTTTCGGAATATCCATGGGATGGGATACGAAAAAGAGTTGTCTCCTGGCCAATGCAGCTTCAGCCCTTAAAGCTACACGTACTGGCGGAGGAGCAAATATTCCAGGTCGAAAAGAAGTGCTTGATTTCATCAGGGAAAGAAATATTCCGATTACTCCCTGGTATCCCATGGATTGATTTCCTGGCGGTAAACCCCGGATACTGTTTTTCTTATTAATGATAAATTACATATCTTTCGAAGATCTCTGAATGAGGATGTGTTATGAAAAGGACATTGATATTTTTACTTATTTTCCTGGGAACGAAAACGATTTTTGCCCAGGACAGTGTTCAGCAGAAGACCCGGAAACAAAAAATAAAGAAAGGATGGACATTTGGTGCCCTGCCTGCCATTGCCTTTGACACGGATGTCGGATTTGAATACGGCGGGCTTGTTAATTTTTATAATTACGGTGACGGTTCCACTTATCCCGATTATAAGCATTCAATTTATCTTGAAGTATCCAGGACCACCAAGGGAAGCGGGATCAACCGTCTTTATTATGATTCCAAATATTTGATCCCTGGCCTGCGCTTTACCGCGGATGTCAGCCTGTTGACGGAACAGGCTATGCAATTTTATGGATTCAACGGTGCTGAATCGGTTTACCACCATGGCTGGGAAGTGGATACCGACCCGGCATATAAATCGCGGGTTTTTTACAGGCATGACCGCAGGATATTCCGGGTAATGCCGAGTGTGCAGGGTAAACTGATTAAAGGTAACCAACACTGGAAATGGATTACGGGGTTTGCATTTTATGATACAAGGATCTCGCCCGTAAACATTGATAAGCTCAATAAGGGTAAGGAACTTTCCAAACAACTGCCGAACATTGACGGGCTTTATGAAAAATACATTCAATGGGGCCTGATCGGAGCTGATGAAAAAGACGGTAATGCGCTTACCTATGTAAAAGGCGGTATCATATTTGACAGTCGTGATCATGAAGCCAATCCTTTCAAGGGCATATGGACAGAAGTGGTTTTATCCTACTCTCCCCAATTTCTGGGTACCTGGGACCATTCCTATTCTAAGCTGACGGTGATCCACAGGGAATATTTTACACTTATCCCGGAGATCATGTCATTTGCCTACCGCCTGGGATACCAGGGAACCCTGACCGGAAAAGTCCCTTTCTACATGCAGCCCCATATTGTTCCTACTGTTCTGACAAGCGCCACCAACCAGGGGCTGGGCGGATCAAGAACATTGCGTGGCATATTGAGAAACCGGGTCGTAGGAGATGGAATAGCTTTCGGCAATTTTGAAGTTCGCTGGAAATTTTTAAGAACGGTTATTTTCAACCAGAACGTATACCTGGGTACAAACCTTTTCTTTGACACGGGAATGGTAGTGGATAAGATAAGATGGGATCTGTCAAATGTCCCTGCGAATGAATACAATGACTATTTCAGCAATCAGAAAGAGCACCTTCATTCAAGTGCCGGACTGGGTTTGAAAGTGGCACTTAATGAAAATTTCATATTTTCCTGTGATTTCGGGAAAGCATTCGAAGCCAATGACGGAGATACGGGG
>JBJKSY010000326.1:0-2629 GCA_046703645.1 Cyclobacteriaceae bacterium | reverse complement strand
CTGACAGCTTAAGCGAATTTATTCATCAGAGAATCCGTTGGGCAGGTAAATGGAAATATTACATTCACCCTGTAACCAAATGGCTTGCGATATTTATTTTTCTGGTTCATCTGAGCTTCCTTGCCCTTTTTATCTATTCTTTTTTAGCCGACAATTTTATATTTTTTCTGGGAATATTGTTTACCAGAGTGCTGCTTGAAGGCATCCTGATAAAATCCTGGTACAAGACCTTTGAGATGAAATTCAAGGGAATGGCATTTGTTATCTCAAGCCTTGCTTATCCGGTCTATGCAGTATTATTAGGAATCCTTGCCAATACGGCTAATTTTACCTGGAAAGGAAGAAAATTTAAAAATTGAAATATGTCTGACAGGGAATATGAAATGCTGGATGAGTTATATTTTGTCAGGTCGTATTCCGATCTCATCATGGCTTTGGGGTGGATAGAGGAAGATATGAAAACAACGCTGAAATCACTTTATTCAAAAGGCTGGATCAGGTGTTATAATACCCCGACCACTGAGCTGATAAATGAGCAACCCGCATTCGACTCCCGATTCAAGGAATATTTTTACCTGGCTTCAAAATCCGGGCTTGCCGCGCACAACGGACTCGAAAATTAATAAATCGCCGGTTTAATCCGCCATTGTGATCCGCTTCTGCCGACGGGATGACTATGGTGTAATTCCCCGGAACTCTCCTCAGGAAATTCGGGTCCAGGTCTTGACGGGGGTTAAATTTCTTTTATTACGGGCCTCTTCAGCAGAACTTTAATATCATCATTCCTCATCACGGCCTGTCATAAATCATATTCTTTAAAAATTCATCATGCTTTCTGTTGCATGGAGGCGTTTCAATGACTATAATGGTACTCTCATTTTATCTGAACATGGAACCAGGTATTCCATCTACCCCAAAGGGAGAAGAAATCGACATAAACCCGGAAGAATGGAGGGTTAAATTTGACCTCAAAGAGCTTGAGTTAAATGCCCTGCTGGAAATTACGCAGGCAATAAATAATAATTTGCCTGAGGAGTCACTATACAGAATATACAGTTTTATTATAAGGGCTAATCTCAAACTCACCAAAATAGCTCTTTACGTTAAGGATTCTTCCTGGGAATGCAAGGTGAATTACGGTACGGATCATAATTTCATGCAGATTGCCCTTGATGACCGGTTCCTGCGGATCAATAAAATCAGGGAGGTAAATATTGCCGATCCTTCAAATTCATTCTCCGAATTCGAAAAGGTTATTCCCATTGCTCATAAAAACAGCCTGCTGGCTTTCGTTTTTATCGGGGGCTATGAAGGACAACAGGAAGGAGCAAAAAAGATCAATACGGACTTCCTGCAGACATTATCCAATATTATTCTTGTAGCCATTGAGAATAAAAAATTGGCAAGAAAGGAACTTGAAAGGGAGGCCCTTAGGAGAGAACTGGAAATTGCAAGGAATGTGCAGAAACAGTTATTTCCAAAAGAACTTCCCTGTAATGAGGAACTCTGTATGTTTGCTAGCTACCGTCCTCACCAGGTTGTAGGGGGCGATTATTACGATTACATTCCGATGGAGGGGAACCAGTTTCTCATATCCATTGCTGATGTTTCAGGAAAGGGTATTCCTGCATCTCTTTTAATGTCGAATTTTCAGGCATCTTTACGCGCACTGGCCCGGCAAACCAGCAAATTCGACAGCATAATAAGGGAGCTTAATCAAATAATAATGCAAAACAGCAACGGAGAAAATTTCATAACATTTTTTGCCGCAATATATAACCGGGAACAACGATATCTTAAGTATGTTAACGCCGGGCATAACCCCCCGTTTTTCAGTAGTTCCTCGACCGGTATCATTCAACTGGAATCAGGTACTACAGTGCTGGGCGTTCTCCATCCTTTACCTTTTCTTAACATAGGAAAAATAAGGCAAATAGATAATTTTTCAATCCTGGGATTCACCGATGGACTTACAGAGACTTTCAATGGGGAAAATGAGCAGTTTGGGGCGGAAAGGGTAAAGGATATCTTTGAGAAACACGGGGACCGGCCTTTGAATGAATTACATGAATCTATTATGCAGGCTGTTGAAGCTTTTCATGGAAATGATAATTTTGATGATGACATTACCCTGTTTTCATGCCGGGTGATAAATAAAAAATGATCAAAATCGTCAAAACCCCGGAACTGGTCATTAAAGCCTTGCCTTCGATGCAATGGCGGATCCCGGGAAAAGAAAAAAGAATTTTTCTGACCTTCGATGACGGTCCGACTTCTTCAGGTACTCCTTACGTATTATCGCAGTTGGGAAAATTTAATGCAAAGGCCACTTTTTTTTGTGTTGGTGATAATATTAGGAAATACCCTGAAATATTTTCTGAAACTATACAAAAGGGCCATTTTATCGGTAATCATACCTTCAATCATCTGAATGGCTGGAAATCAAATTTGAAAGGTTACATTCAGAATATCCGGGATTGTGATCATATGATTGATCAAACAGGATACCTTCGCCGGCAGTATTTATTCAGGCCGCCCTATGGGAGATTATCGAGGCAGCAATGGAAGTACCTTAAAAATTATTACAGGATTATCATGTGGGATATACTCACCCGTGATTTTGACTCTT
>JBJKSY010000325.1:0-10335 GCA_046703645.1 Cyclobacteriaceae bacterium | reverse complement strand
CGGATAAATAAGTTATGGAAAATGCATGATTATGGGAAAATATGTCTGCAGATCTTTACCTGTAATATCCTTTTTTAAGGACGTGGAGTTCACGATCGGGAATTATTTATATAACCATATCTCGTACACTACAGGATTATCCTCCTTTATGATATATTTCAGGAATGGGGTTGCGGCAAGGAACTCTTTAAATTCTTCCTTCGAATGAGCGCTCCGTTTCAGGAAAAACCTGAAGATTATTTTCTGAACAAGTTTCTGAGAAAAGGTGGCACTTGTTTTATCGATATAATCGTTAATCGCTTTCATGGATATGTCCGGCCTGAGATCCTGGATCAATACCTTCCCTCCCGGTTTCAGAATCCTGAACATTTCATTTAACGCCTTTACGGGCTCTTTGAAATTCTTAAAGGCGGCCCTGTTAAATACAAAATCAAATGAATTTTCCTCAAAGGGGATGGATGAAACATTCCCCTGCACAAAGTTTATGGAAACACCGGCTTCCAATGCATTCTTCCTGCCGATATCCACAAAAGCCGGGCTTATATCCATGGCCGAAATGGAATAGTTTCCCAGTTTAGCCAGCCCGATGACCGTGTAACCGGGGCCGGGCGCCACTTCAAGGATCTTATCGCCATCCCTGACCTGGGAAGCCACAAGGGTGGCGAGCTTATTATATTCCTCCATGTCCGCCATCGTCCAGCGGGCATATTGATAGGCCTGCCTGCCGTAAATGCCCATATCCTTTTTCAACCTTGGTGCCTTATGCATATATTTCCTGTTTTAAGGGTTGTAATTATCCGCTTCCCGGAGTAATTTATATCCGGAAAGAAACTATTTATTTTATTTTTTAAATATTTTAGTTTCTAAAACATTCCAAAAGTAAAGCATTTATTTCAGGTATCCAAAATTATTTATGAAAACCAAATCGGAGATCATCGGTGAACTTTTGCCGGATATACAGCAGCACAGCACCTGGACAGTCCTGTTCCACCAGGCGATGGCGGAAAAAATGGGGTTAAAAGGAACTGATCACAAATGCCTGGATATCCTTCTGAAATTCGGCCCGGTTACCATTACCCGGCTTGCAGAAATCACCGGCCTCAGCAATGGCGCGGCAACGGGAGTCGTTGACCGTCTCGAAAAAAAAGGATTTGTCAAAAGAACCCGGTCGCGGGAGGACAGGCGGATCGTCATGGTATCAGCCGTTGAAAAGAAGCTTGCATCGATCATTGAACATTTTAAACCTGTGGAACAAAGCTCGGTAGAACTTCTTTCTTCATTTTCTGTAGATGAACTGCTTGTTCTTCAGAAATTTGTAAAAAAATTCATTGCCATGGTCCAACAGCATGCCGGCATGTTGCGAAAAGAATAAATTGACAAATGCTATTTCCATATCCCTGAATTAAAGAATTTATAATATGAACGCGAAAAACAGAACCCTGATGGCTGCCGTAACACTGACAGCGTTTTTAACTGCATTCCTTACTTCCTTTATTTTAAAACAGCAACCGCAAAAAGGATATGTTCTTGAACACGAAAAAGATATTGCCGTCGAACAACCCGGCCCGCATAACGGGGGAGGATCCTCAACCGCTTACAGTTTTTTTTCCGGCGTTCCCGGTTTCAGGCTGGCATTCCGGAAGAGGGTTCTGCATCCGGGATCAGCTATAGGCTATCACCTGCAGGAAGAAGATGAGGTATACTACATTATGAGCGGGACTGGTGAAATGGAAATGAACGGAAAATCCTTCCCCGTAAGCGCCGGAGATGCCATTCTTACCCGGCCCGGGAGTTCTCATGGGCTAAAACAGACCGGCAATGAGGACCTCGACATTTTGATAGTTTATGAGGAAAAATAATTACCTTTTCTTGGTCAGGCACCTAACATGGATACATAAGAATAGATTGAGGTTTATCAGAATTAATTGTTATTAAGAATTTTTTAGTTTTATTATAAAATATTCTCAAATATAAACTTAATTAATATCATCAAATTTAAGAATATGATCTTCCTTTTTCACTACTACCTTAATTTCTACTTTAATTTCTTTTTTAGTTATATTAGGAATAACATCGACATGTTGACCTTATCGGGTTTTGTTTATTGTTGTTGTTCTAATTCTTTTTCTAATTCTATCTTTCGTTTGAAGTAAATTCGTTGAGAAACTTCTTCCATTTCTACAATAAGGTTCTCATAGGCCTTTTTATCGGAACATAATTCTGGATAACCAAAAATTGCCTGGACATATGGGTAAATGTCTTCGTCTTTTCCTGTTATTCTAAAATGCCAATTTGAGCTTAGGTTATCATCTAAAATTTTAAATAATTGGCAAGGATAGGTCGCGATAAACCCTTTATCATCTAATAAATACGCTTGATAGGTCTGAAAAATTATCAAACCCATTACTAAATACTCTTTACCGACTTCTATCCCATATTCTGTAATTTCAGATGCCCCAAACCTTCCAAAAATTTCCTTATTGGTTATTGGTTCGTATTCATGGATACGTAATCCTTCTCCTGAATTATTAATACATCGTACCTTCATTGGCTTGCGAATTTAAAGTTATCTACATATTTAAGAACACCGTTTTCAAACTTGCCTACATAGTGTATTACTGTTTTACTCCCGTCCAAACCAGTATGTATGTATTGCATTTTACTACAACATGATGATCAGAATATAATCGAATAATTTTTTCTAAGTTTTAATGCTGTAAAAAGTATGCTGTTAAACTAGATAAAGCAACTATAATAACTGTCCAAGACGCGCCAATTAACCTTGCAATTGGTGGCTTAATTTTAAATTCTAATAAAATTTTATCTTTATTTTTTATAAAAAATAAATACGTGTGAAATAAAATGGTGATACAAATTAATAAATTCATTATTATAATAGTTGAAATATTTTTCAATTTGATTTCAAAAAAATATGATATTACAAAGAAAAACAATTCATATATAAATAAATTCGAAATAAACATAAAGGTGATTGCCGCACCTTCTGGAGTATATAATGATCTATTTGTATTACCTGTATAAAAACAATAAAATAAAAATCGATAGAATCTCAACATATTAATATGTATCATCATCTCTAACTAAAGTAAATTCCCAATGCCAAAATCTGTAGAGGCCGATGGAGAAATGCCAACTCTTCTGTCGTATTACACCAATCTTACCTTCTCTTAATTGGTCTTTTAGAACAGGAAACTTAATTAATATTATCAACTTTAAGAATATGATTTTCTTTTTTAACAGCCACCTTAATTTCTACTTTAATTTCTTTTTTAGTTATATTAGGAATAACATCGTCATAGATTGAATAAGAAATATCATAACAATTTCTTTGCTTTGGGTCTTTTGTAATTTTTAATGTTTTTAATCCTAATGAATCAATTCCATAATCTTTTGTAAGTAAATCATGATCTAAACCAGTGAGATTAAATTGTTCTTTTAATTTTTCTTGAAGTTTTCTGGAACAATACTTCTTTTGTAAGGAATCCTTTTTACCTATGTCCTGTATAGTCAAATTTATTTTACTTTGAGCAATATAAAACTCCCTTAACATTTCGATTGCCTGTGTGCCTTTTGAAGCACTCTGGGAATAACTGCGTTCAATTGCAGTTGTAAATGAAACTAAAACCAATAAATAATTAACCAAAAAGGAAACTCTTCCCACCATAGCTGGTTGAACACGCCCTAGCCTTCGGGCCGGGGTTGATTTTGGATCATTCATCATCTCTAACTAATATAAATATCTAATGCCCAATGCCTTAGCTGCCTCTGAAGAAACAGTGCCTAAAATAGCCCCTCCCGCTAATGTTATATCATTCAAGGATTTTTAATTTAGACGATCTTCAAATTATCCATTCTATAGCCTCTGATATTTTGCTAAAAAAGACACTGAATTCTTATGAAATAAAAATTTTATAAATTCTTTTAATAAGAATTAATGAAATCATGTGTGGAAATCCTTCATAATTATTTCTTTGATAAGTCAGCGATATTTGCTGCCAGCCCAAGCCCCCCAATGATTTGAAATTGTGTTAGCCCGTCAATATTTGCAGAATTTTTACCAATGGCAGGAATGTAATTAGCATAAAAATATGCGTGGGAACCAGAAAATCTCAAATCTAAACCACAAAATACTCCTACCCAGCAAGTCTGTTGACTTCCCAAATAGAATTTCCTTTCTGAGGATTTTAGTTTATCTCCTCCTAAATATTTAAAAGTAGGACCAAAATCAAACGAAATACGAACAGGATTAGACTGGGATTTTACATTAATAATGGTAAACGATAAATAAGCCTCGATTGTAATAGGTGTTACAGAGCGGATATCGGTTAAAGAATCATAAACATTAGAATTTTTGCTTTTAGCAGTATCTGTCTGCCATATCATTGGTGTAGAATTAACAAAAATACCATATCCCCATTGGTCATTAAATGCATATAAAGATCGATAGTTAACCATTATTGAAAACTTTCGAATTCCTGGAACCAGTATTGAAGCGCCAAAGTCTCTTATTAAAGTGCTTGTAATAGTATCACGGGTTTCTGTTACAGTTCCAATAATTCCCAATTCGATCCCATTTTCTTTTGTTACTCTTAATCCGAATCCAGCGGTTGCAGCTGAAGTAAATGCATTTTTTTCACTTCCAGTGAAATTGACTAAACCATTACCTGTTATAACTATTTTCGGTTGATAAATAAAACTTTTAAGGTCATTATAGATTTTATTTATTGATTTATTTAATTCATCATCAGTCAGCCTTGAGCCAGCGTTAGAAATTTTTGTTTTAAGAACATCTTTAATGACCTGTTTATCGAATGAAAATAAAAGTGTGGAATCAGGATTTACATTTGCAGTTGAGCAATTTATCGCGGAAAGATAAAACGAATCGGCATATTTTGATAAATGAATTTCATATGGTATCATTTCAGAATCAGAACCAAGCAAATAATTTTTATTAAAGAAGTTATCCTGGGCAAATGAAGGATACGAATTTATGATGATAATTATGGATAATATTTTTTTCATAATATTTTAGTTTATGAATAGAAATTAAGAAGGCGAAAGTCCAATCTTTAACGCTCTCAATTTAAATTGAGTAATTGGAAATGATATTATTAAAAAATCATTATTCAGGCATAAGCTGTAGTTTATTATTTCTCAGATTATTTATTTTTTTCTAATTCTAACCTATTTAAAATTGCAGGCCCAAGTTTATATTTCATCTCTAAATAGCTACTTAAAGATATAATAGCCTCTAATACATGATTAATATTATCTTGTTTTTTACCATGCCCTACTTCAATCATAAAACTTATTAGTCTTTCAAACCAGAGCGACATTTTATCATCTATAAGTAGTTCCGTGAATTCAGCATAATTCAATATCCTTTCCTCAGTTTTTTTATACATGATTTGACCAATGTTTTGTTGTAAAACATAATAGACACTTAAATCTTTTAAAAAGGCTTGGTTTATTTTAAATACCTTATTCAATATCATGGTATCGTCTCTTTTTTTTATTTTAATATAGGGATATTCTTCTTTTAGTTTCTCTATAGCCGCATAAAGGCAGGCGACTATATATGATGAAGAAATTAAATAACAGCCATCACTTACAAACCAAATTTTACTTTGTTTTTTAATATCATCGAAGTTCTTTACATATGTCAATTCGCTGCAATTCCCTTCTTTCTTAATACGTTCTTTTATTTCAGAAAGCCTTGCATATGTTTCTTCTAAACATAGCCTTAAGCCATTTAAATATTTTATATTCAACTCTTTTATATCTTTGGATTTTTCAATAAGGTTGTTAAAGTAATAACCCAAAAAGAAAGAAATAATTGAAAAAATGGGCGTAACAACAGAAATAATCTTTTCCATATTGTTTATTGTTAAATTTAATATTAGGACATTTCAAGTAAAAAATAATCTCAAAATGTTGTAATTCATTTTAAATTTAGTATAAATAAATTCGATTATTTATAAATAATAATTCATCTGAAAAGTAATTCAACTTTATATTTTAAATCTGCAGTAGATAAATTTACTTGATTAATTATTTCTCAAAAAATTAATTATTTGTCATTTGATCAGTAGAAACATAACCTAAATATAAATCTCTTTAATAAATTCTTTCAATTATATCGTTTGCATAAGTTAAATTGATATTCTGTTTTATTGCAGTCCTTCAAATTTTCCAATTATTATTGCCTCGCAACAAATAATTACAATTGACAGAATAACATACGCCCAAATTAAAAAAGTATTTCGAAATCGATTATGCTTTGATTCCTTCTCATAAATTTTAGTTATGTTTTTATACTTATCATTATAAACAAGCCAGAAATAATTTATTGTTAATAAGGGAACTGAAAAAATAATCATTGCTAGTTTAGTGGCATTTAAAATTAATTTGTTATGAAATAAATAGCTATCTAAAAATATAATAATTATTCCAAGGTTTAAATACATAATAAAGGATACCCCCAAGAGTGCATTAAATTGAGGAACATCCTGCTTACCCCATGTTTTTAAATTCCAGGAATATAGCCGATAATATAAATACTTATAAATATTCATAAAAACTTATAGTATTCATGTTTAATTAAAACAAATGTTTTATCAGATTCATTTAAAAATAGAGAGTTTTGATTTATATAGTACGATTTGAAACCTCGTATTTAATATTTTGAAAATCGAATCCTTGTGCTTAAATGTGAATAAAGTTTAGTACCATTAGCAAATACATATAATTTTTTTTGACAGAAATTATAAACCTCCCGCATCGGGCCAATTTCGCCAGTCATTGTTAGGGTGTTTTGGTGATTTAAATAATGTAGTATCTTCAGATACAAGAACTTGCGCAATCTGTTGAAATGTTTCGTAAGTACTTGGTTTATCACCCATTGATTTATTTACCAAAACATTAAATTCCTTATGATACCACTTATCTATTGTCATTATTTTGGGCAGATCATTTGGAAGGCATGTCATTAATTCATTGTTATTTGAACGAAAAAAATTAGGATATTTATTATCTAAAAGTCTTATGAAAGACATTACATCAATTAATTCACTTAAATAATTAGAATTAATACTTAAAATATTATTGTTTACATAATCATCTATATTTTGTTCAATTTTTAATTTCATGCCGCGAAGAGTTAATAATTTTGTTTCTAATGAAACTAATTCAAAATCACTTTCAATAGAATTTAATTGTTGTTCAGATATTAAAGTAAAATATTTTATATTAGTCTTAAATTTATTATCTAATCCCGCAAAATCTTGATTTTTAAGACAATTACCATAATATAAGAGTATTATTTCAACGTCTAAATTCCTATTGTCATAACCAGTTTGTTCAAATACAATAGCCCATCTATCAATATCAGCAAAAAGATTTATTCGATTACCAGAAGTATAAAAATATCCATTATTATAATCAGGAAAGAATTTGAATGGATTCTTCTCAATATTATCTAAATCATTTAATATATTTAATTCACTAAAAGTCTTTTTAATAATATTCATTTATTAATTAATAATATAAATCAACTTACTAATTCTTTATTAATTTTATCAATATTATTTTTATTTATTTTTAGATGCCTTAATATTTTATTTTTACGGTATAGCAGGAATAGGAAATGCCTCTGGTAAAGGAAGAGTAATAGGTAAATAATCGGGTTTCATTTTATTATCCGGAATACAAATTACTATAAACCAATCCCCTGCATTCATTGTTGAATATAATAATTTTAATTCATTCGCCTGAATTTGTTGTTCAATTTTAGGAACACATGTTACCCAGGCTTTTGAGCCACCTTGAGTTGTTGTTGCATAAGGGAATTCATCTCGAGATTCCCCAGATTGTGTGCAAGGGTCATGACCCCACATTGCTTTTGATCTATTAGCAACTTTGGCATTCCCTCCCCCGTTATATTTTAAAAAATGCCATAATGGATTGTATCTTAAAGCAGAAACAGTATGGGTGTAAATATTTGGAGTTAATGATTCATAAACAAAGTGAATATGAATACCTGAGCTCAACGAAGAATTATTATTTTCTGCTGATTTTTGAGTGTCATTATTTTTTGAAGACCCTTCAGATTCTTTGGCATCTTCATTAATTATAGGTCCAGATTTGGTTGTGTTAGTTCCCTTTCCCTGATTTACTATTTTTGATCCACCAATACTGCTTTTCTCCTCACCATAGGTATCAATACCGAGTGAATAAATTCCAGAAAACATCATCGCCCCTGTTGCATTTAAGCTATTTTCAATAGCATATCCAGTAGTATATTCAAACATTCCATTCAGGTCAATTACATTGATTGGATTATCAAACCCATATCGATATGGAGAATAAGAAGGAGCCTTTTCAGCCATTGGATCAATAGCAAACCATCTTCCTAATTCAGGGTCATAATTTCTGGCACCATAATCTAACCAATTCAAAGCTAGTTCATCCTGGAATTCCTTATGGTTATACAGATATTTATTGGTTAAAGCTCCACTTAATTGAGATGTATTATAGGTTAATCCATAAGGATAGTAATCATCCACTCTTACAATAGGTCCAGTAGTATGAAGCACGGTCATATCATCAAAAAATACATCTGTGTTATCAGCCGTTTGGTTAGATGTATAAACCATTATAAAACCTTCCTGATCCGGTTCAAAATTTAGTGATAATTCCTCAAAATTTCCATTCGCCTTCTCAGTAACTTGAGCAAATCCTCCTTGTTTAAAATTCATGTTTTTATCAAAAAATATATAATTAAGGTATGCCTTGGGAATTCCGTCATCGCTATTTATTAAACCAGCTCCGGCAGTATTCATACTATTCAGATCATTGGCAATGACTCCGGTTTCAGACTGCAAACCCTTTGAGCTTAATTCGCTTACTATGAGTGCAGCTATATCCTCAACCGCCACCTTTGTGTTTGACCCTTTATTATATTTAGCAAATACCTTCATCTGAACAGTATCTCCATACATCAAATGTAAGCTTAGAGAGGGTCCCATAATTCTTCCTTCGGCAGCATTCAACCTTGCAGAAGCTTTTCCGCCAGGTGTGTGATTATTTAATACATCGACCTGGCGAGTGCTTTCCACATTGTCAAAAGCAACTGTTTCTACTGAGTCTACATTGCTTTCCATGGTAGCCGTATAGGTAGACATCATCAAGCCTCCAGATCCACTTGTGTATGTAAGTCGTACATTACCTAATTGGTCTTTTATATCATATTGGTAATCAGGAGTTGAGGTAAGGACAATCCTTCCCTCTTCCGTCAGAAGAAATTTTCTTGAACTATTGTCATATACCATCCCTCCTATATAATCGGTAGTATCTTTCACTCCCGCTATAGTCGTGATTTTTCTTAGCTTAACCCCGGATCCATTATAAATATATTTTATATAATTATTGGCATCCTTTGTCAACACAGCAGGGAGGTTTAAATAATTATATGAAATACTTTGAAAACCTTTATTCAGGTCCTGAGTCATGTTCCCGTCAGAATCGTATGTGTAATCCGTCCCAGAAGCATGACCATCAATAAAATGAAGTAAGGTCCCATTATAGCTTGATGCATCTGTTACAGAAGTCAGTTTATTCCCCGAATAGGAATAAGTGAGATTATCTATTGTTTGACCAGTACCTTTTCTTAATAATGTTTTAATATTCCCATTATAATCATATGTCATATTCTCATCATAATAATTTAGATACGAAGAATATGAAGTTCCTTCAGCATAAGTCGAATAAAGTAACCTGTTCAATGAATCATATCTGAAACCATATGTTTTACGGACATTGTTTTGGACATCCTTCCAATGAAATTCAGATATTATTCCATTCCAAAGAGCCTTACTGTTCAATTGGGTTGAGGCTACTGGTGCTTCATATTTAAGCTCCATCCCAAAATAATCTCCTGATAAAGAAACATTATTGGGGTCATTTAATTTAGCCAACCAACCGCGAATATTGTAGGTATAATCCAGGGTTTGTTTATAATTCGTTCCGTCAGTACTGTGTTGCTTCTTAGATAATAACTGGCCAATTAAATTATAAGAATCATTCGAAATGGTGGTATAACTACCTGTATCCCCTATTAAGTACTGAACATTAATGGGCCTGTCTCCATGGTCGAAAGTATAAATCTTATTTACAATAAAGGTTGATTGTCCTGTGGCAGAATGTACATACCGTTCATTAGTTAATTTTCCCACGAAGTCATAATAACGGTAATATTTTTCAAGACCACCTCTGTGATTGGCTGTTGAGCTATAAATTATTCTATATTTATAATCA
>JBJKSY010000324.1:0-2273 GCA_046703645.1 Cyclobacteriaceae bacterium | reverse complement strand
TGTCTATCCTCCGACGAAATCTCGGAGCTATATGAAAACTATTACCCGCCGGATTCCTTCAGACTTGACCCGGAAAATAAACAGATTACGCTGATATGGGACACAACTGGTATTTCCCGTTTATCCCAAATCTATATTTACCGTGATCTCTTACTTGTCGATAGTCTCTCAATCACAGGAATATCTGACACTTCCTTTACGGATGTCAACCTTTTGAACAGCCAGGAATATTCCTATTTCGTACGGTCAAGGGACAGATGGGGAAATCTGAGTATTACTTCCGATACGGTTAAAGGAACGCCAGATCTGCTTCCTGAAGGGCTGATCGCCTTTTATCCTTTTAATGGCAACTCCAATGACCAAAGTGGTCACGGCTATAACGGAATTGCTTTTGGTGCAATTCTGACTAACAACCGTTTCAATGATCCGGATAAAGCATATTCGTTCAATGCCAACAGGGACCGGATTGAAATGGACCTGGACACAGGAAATTTCAGCCACCAGCAAATAACAATCAATTATTGGGTGAAACAAACCCATGATACGCAAGATGGGCTATATATTATTCTGGGACATAATAATCCGATCCTGAACACAACTGATAAGGAATTGGAAACTTTCGGGAATTCTTCACGGGTAAATTGCACATTTTTCAAGGGTAGTTCGGAATATATTCTGGATTCTATTTCATTCTCACTTTATTCCTGGCATATGTTTTCTCTAATGTATGATGGGGCTACACAAACTGCCTCACTTTATAAGGACGGCATATTGGTAATCGATAAGATTGGCATACCCGGGCAAATTGAAAAGGGGCGTTATTTAAGTATTGGGGGCTTATCAAATTTTGATCAGTCGGTTATAGCAGCAGACATTGATGATATCAGGATTTATAACCGTTTACTTTCCTTATCTGATATCCAAACACTTTACAACGAAAATAACTGGGTTTCACTTTCAGGCGAACTGGTAGCTTATTATCCTTTTAACGGAAATGCTTCAGATGAAAGTGGTTATGGAAATAATGCTACCATAATTGGAGCCACTCCGACTGCTGATCGTTTTAATTTTGCTTTCAGCGCTTATGCATTCAACGGGCAGGACAATTGGATGGAGGTTGTAAACCCCGTTGAAATCGACAATGGAAACCTGGGTGACTTTTCAGTCAGTCTTTGGGTCGATCCCGATAAGGTTGACGGCCAGCGACCTATAGTCCTGAAAGAAGGAGACTCAGCAGATACGCTTGAAACCTTCAACCTGCAAATTGATAATAAACAATTCAACGGGGGAATCGAGGCTTCCGACGGGCAAAATTACGGGATGTATTCAAATGATTCCATCATTCCGGGGAGATGGTACCATCTTGCAATAACCTATGCCAATGCGGATAATTCATTGAAGATGTATGTTAATGGAAGTTTAATTAAACAAATTATCACAGGTCAGTTGCCGGTGCATGGCATAGGAAATTTAATCATTGGTGCCAATTATGTTGATGCCAATAAATTCAGCGGAAAGCTGGATGAAATACGCATTTATAACAAGGTTTTATCCGATACGGTAATCCGTCAAATATATTCTAATTACTATCCTCCGGATTCCTTTAAAATATCAGCGGGAAATAAAAGAGTTACATTATTCTGGGATTCATCAGGCTGGAATTTCAGGAATAAAATACTCATTTACCGTGACGGATTATTGCATGACAGCATTAACGTCGGTTCACCAGCCGATACAATTTACCAGGATGTGGGACTTAATAATTATCAGGATTATCGATATACAATTGCCTCGACTAATATCTGGGGCAATTATAGTATTAATTCCGATACACTTATGGCTAGTCCATTCGGCATTGACCCGCCTCAAAGATTTAAAGCCACACCAGGCAATAATAAAATCATTCTTACCTGGGATTCCGTCAATTGGAGTTTTTTAGACAAAGTTTATATATACAAAAACCTGTCCCTAATCGATAGTGTGGTAATCGAAAGTCCGGCCGACACATTTTATACGGATTTAAACGTAATTAATGATCTGAGTTATTCATATTACATAAATTCCCGGGATATCTTCGGAAATCTGAGTATACCTACGGATACTCTTTCAGCAACTCCATTTAGCCTTCAGCCTCCTGCCCCCCTCTTAAATGCTCAAGATGACAGAAATAACACTTTTTCTTTTGTTTTTGTTACAGGATTTGATTCGGTCAACCTTTATGAATATTCCCTCGACTCAGGTTCTTCCTGGATAACGTGCGATGACAATATTTT
>JBJKSY010000323.1:0-4432 GCA_046703645.1 Cyclobacteriaceae bacterium | reverse complement strand
GAACATGCCATGACACTCGAAGAAATCGGCGAGAAATTCAACCTGACAAGGGAACGTGTAAGACAGATCAAGGAAAAAGCGATCCGCCGCCTGAGACATACAAGCAGGAGCAAGGCTTTGAAGCCTTACCTGGGTTAGGATTATTTAAGCTTATCCGGGCCTTCACATTTTATTATTATGGCTACCCTGACCAATATTTGATTTCTTTTCCAATCGCGTCATTTTTTCAGAGAATACCTGCCAGCTATTCGGTAAATTCAAAAAAACCATGTCCGGATACTGACAAATAGCCTTATCATATGAACAAGGCATCATATTTGATATTATAAAATCAGTCTTGAATAGAGGAAATTTGAAAATAAGGCTGACATTATTACCGAATTATTTATTAAATGATAAATTTTGACAAATTCTATGGGAACTACACATCAAGAAGCAGAGGTTTTGATCTTAGGTTCAGGTCCTGCCGGTTATACAGCGGCAATCTATGCTGCCCGGGCCGGTCTTAAGCCCGTACTTTACCAGGGAGGACAGCCTGGCGGCCAGTTAACGATCACCACGGATGTTGAAAATTTTCCGGGATATCCCGAAGGAATTCAGGGACCGGATTTAATGATTGATCTCCAGAAACAGGCTGAGAGATTTGGTACTGATATTCGATATGGCCTGGCCACATCGGTAGATTTTTCAGGATATCCTCACCAGGTGGTCATCGATGAAACAGATGAAATACAGGCCAAATCGGTAATCATCGCTACCGGCGCTTCCGCCCGCTGGCTGGGTCTTCCCGGGGAACAGCGTTTGAACGGAAAAGGTGTGTCGGCCTGTGCTGTTTGTGACGGTTTCTTTTTCCGTGGTACGGATGTCGCTGTGGTGGGAGGAGGGGACTCCGCTGCAGAGGAAGCCAGCTACCTTTCAAAAATGTGTTCGAAAGTTTACATGATCGTAAGAAGAGATGAATTACGTGCTTCCAAGATCATGCAGAAAAGAGTGATGAACAACCCTAAAATAGAAATTGTCTGGAATTCGGTCCCGGTTGATGTGGTCGGTGATAAGGAGGTGGAAGGGGTTAAAATTCATGATAAAGTAACGGGAGGCGAGAGAATTATTCCTGTTAAAGGCTTTTTTGTTGCCATTGGTCATACCCCGAATACGGAAATATTCAAAAATTTCATAGATTTGGATGAAAATGGGTATATAAAAACTATCCCCGGAACTTCCAAGACTAACGTCGAGGGTGTTTTTGCGGCAGGGGATGCCCAGGATCACGTTTATAAACAGGCAGTAACAGCGGCAGGTACAGGTTGTATGGCAGCGCTGGATGCTGAACGGTTCCTGGCTCAAAAAGAACTAGAAGTTACTACCGACTGACTTGGAGAAAGTTTTGCTTGTGCTTACATGCTACTTTGGTGTAATGATCGTTACACAGGCACAATCCCTTTCCGAAAATAATTTCAAAAATCTCATAAGCTATCCGGAAAATATATCAGTAAACAGTCATTCTGAACATTATAAAAGTGAAGATCCCGGCAACGGATCTGAAGGAGAAATCTCAAGTGATCCGGGCAAATTATATCTGAAGCTGAAAATTCCGATCTATAAAGATTCTTTTCCCGTATTCAGAACAAAAGTTGACCCTCTTCCTTCCTATTACTGGACACCCAACAATATCAGGATCGATTGTGTGTATGTTGATTCCTTTGATTATTATGAAGTATGGAATACTGAAAAGCTCAACCCGTATCATTTTGACGGATTAAACCTGAAAGATACGATCAACATTACTTTATATAATACTAAGGAAAACGAGTTGGGAAGGAGTCCCCTCGAAAGCACCTATGTCACTTCCGATTTCGGTTTAAGAAGGGCCGAGTGGCATTATGGCACAGATATCAGGGTAAAAGTCGGAACCCCGATTTACGCCCCCTTCGATGGGATTGTGAGGATCAACCAGTATGAAAGAGGAGGTTATGGCAGGTATATGGTGATACGTCATAAGAACGGGTTGGAAACTTTATATGGCCATATGTCAAGGACCTTTTTTAAGGTGGGTGATGAAGTCAAGGCGGGTGAAATCATAGGCTATGGCGGAAGTACCGGGCATAGCACAGGTCCCCATCTTCATTTTGAACTCCGGTACGAGGGGAATGCCATTAATCCCAATGACGTTTATGATTTTGCAACCAATACACTCAGGGACTCTGTATTTACAATTACACCGGAAACTTTTGCCTACCTCAGGGAAGCCCGCGCCATAAGACGTGTGACTGTGCGGAGAGGGGATACGCTCAGCGGATTGTCATACAGGTACGGGGTTTCCATTAATAAATTATGCCGGCTGAACGGGATATCCAGGAGATCCATTCTGCATATCGGTCAAAAACTCAGGATTAATTAATGAAATTAGATGTTCTTGTAATTTCCGCGCACCCGGATGATTTGGAATTATCCTGTGGCGGGACGGTGGTATCACTTATTGCCACCGGATATAAAGTTGGCGCACTCGATCTCACCCGGGGTGAAATGGGCACTCGCGGCAGCGCGGAATTAAGGGCTGCCGAGGCCGAAGCTTCATCCGGGATACTGGGACTATCAGTTCGTGAAAATGCAGGCTTACCTGATGTCTTTTTTCAGGATAACAAGGATTCCCAACTTGTTGTAGCAGGCTATATCCGAAAATACCAACCGGAAATAGTGATTGCCAATGCAATTGATGACAGGCATCCCGACCATCCGAAAGGCGCCCGGCTTGCATCGGACGCATGTTTTATTGCTGGGTTGAGCAAGGTATCCATTTCTTCTTCCGATGGAAAAGAACTGGCTGCATGGAGACCGGCGGCCATTTATCACTACATACAGAGCAAAAATATTTCCCCGGATTTCATTGTTGATATCTCCGAAGCATGGGAAACTAAATTATCTGCAATCAAATGCTTTAAGTCCCAGTTTTTCGACCCATCGAGCACAGAACCCGAAACATATATATCAAGGCCGCAGTTTCTTGAATTTATCGAAGCCCGCTGCAAGGAATGGGGTCATGCCATAGGAAGGAATTATGGGGAAGGCTTTACCGTGGAAAGAAATATCGGGATAAAAAATCTTTTTGACCTGATCTGAAAATAATTATCTCTTTGGCCTTTACTGATCGTTTAAATCCGGTATAAAACGCTAATTTCCGGAAATTCAACTGCGATCGATATCCCTGAAATTTTCAAGTAACTCTCGGGAAGAGAGTTCCCCTGGTCCCGAATTATATTTTTCCTTCAGCAGCCACGATGCCGCTTCATTAACAGGAACATCGGCAAAAAAATGCCTGCCGGCATGGTTAAGATAACGGATCGCTTTTAAACCGGAAAACCATCCGTAAAGACGGGTTTGGTACTGTTTATTACCGGTTGCTGAACTCCTGCACTTTTGAATTATCCCGATGAGATCTTCACTTCCGAGGAAAACCTTTATCGATTCCGGAAGGGGACTTGACTGAAAGTATTCTCTGATATTTTCAATCCCGAATGCTAAATTAATAATTGAAATGAATTTTTTCAGATCCTTAAAAATCAGCGGATTATATGTCATAAAATTATCGTCAGTTCCTGCCATCCATTTAACCATAGCTTTTCCTGTTCCGAAAGGTACGCGGGAAGAAATTCTGGGACTTGGTTTAATACAGGTATCTGTGATCAGACCGAAATTGCCAAGGCTTGCTATTTTTTGTATAAAATAAAAATCTTCACCGGCTTTACGGGTATTCATTCCGCCTTGTTTCTGGTAAACCGGGGATGGCACTGTCAGGGTTGAACCGACGGTATAAAATGCATACGGAAAGCCGGAATAACGAAGGGCATGGGTCAGGTAGCGAAGGTGTAATTCGTATAAAGCAATTCCGTCATATAAACGGGGATCCAGCGAACCTTCAAGCGGATGTTCGAATCTAATTGTTGCTCCGGATGCCTCCGGGAAGGTGATAAAATAGTCAAGTATGGCTTTGAAATAGTTTTTATCGCAAATGCAATCGGCATCGAGGCAGGTGATGATCCCGTCGTTTACCCCTGCATTTAAAAATCTGCGAACCGCTTCGTCCATCCCGATTTTCCTGGCAAGTCCGACTCCTGCGCTGCGGGCAGGTAGATCAAATGCTTTTACAATATGAATATTAAGCCATTCTTTTTGAAGATATATAATTTGTTCCTCAATGATTTTCACGCATTCCTCATTCTGATTTTTTATTGAATGCGGACTGTTCTCCGAATGATTAATTACCACGATCACTTCCGCATGACAACCGGGTGGTTCGCAAGCTGCCAGGCTTTCCAGTGTAACTGCAAGATCCTTTTCTGCAAGTGCAGGAATCGTTACAATAATTTTCAAATCATGAGAAGGAGGGATGTTCTTCAGGAATTCTCCCGGGAAGGCATACCTTTCCAGGTAAATC
>JBJKSY010000322.1:0-3526 GCA_046703645.1 Cyclobacteriaceae bacterium | reverse complement strand
ATAATGTAAAGGCATTGCTTGGCGACAAAATTCAACTGACCAAAGATGAATATGAAGTGCTTGAAGGGGCCGATGCCCTTCTTATCGTTACCGAATGGCCGGTATTCAGGACACCGGATTTTAACCTGGTAGCCAGAAAGCTCAAGAATAAGGTGATTTTCGACGGAAGGAATTTATATGAACCTGATTCCATGAAGGAACTGGGATTTACTTATATCAGTATAGGACGAAAGGAAGTTTATGCCTAAGGCCAGAATTCTTATTACCGGGGCCGCAGGATTTCTGTGCTCCCATTTATGCGACAGGTTTATAAGGGAAGGCTATGAGGTGATCGGAATGGATAATCTTATAACCGGTGACATAGGCAATATCGAACATCTGTTCAAATTAAAGGAGTTTACATTTTATGAACATGATGTATCGAAGTTTGTTCATGTTCCCGGAAAACTCCGATATATTTTACACTTTGCCAGCCCGGCTTCACCGATAGATTACCTTAAAATCCCGATTCAGACCTTAAAGGTCGGGTCTCTGGGTACGCATAATTTACTCGGGCTTGCCAAGGATAAAAAAGCCAGGATACTGGTGGCTTCCACATCAGAAGTTTACGGCGACCCCGTTGTACATCCGCAAAAAGAGGATTATTGGGGAAATGTCAACCCGGTAGGTCCCAGAGGGGTGTATGACGAAGCCAAACGATTCCAGGAAGCAATGACCATGGCTTACCATACCTACCATCAGCTGGAAACACGTATCGTACGCATATTCAACACCTATGGACCCCGAATGCGGCTGAATGACGGCCGCGTTCTGCCTGCATTCATCGGTCAGGCTCTCCGGGGCCAGAACCTGACCATCTTCGGGGATGGATCCCAGACCCGGTCGTTCTGTTATGTAGATGATCTTGTAGAAGGCATCTACCGGCTTCTTCTGAGCGATTATGTTTACCCGGTAAATATCGGGAACCCGGATGAGATCACTATTTCGCAGTTCGCAGAAGAGATCATAAAACTTACGGGCACCCGGCAAAAAATAGTTTATAAACCTCTTCCAAAGGATGACCCTACCCGAAGAAAACCTGATATATCGCTGGCTAAAAAATTGCTGAACTGGACTCCCAAAGTTTCAAGGGCAGAGGGCTTAAAGATCACTTACGAATATTTTAAAAAATTGCCGAAAAAACGGTTGTATGCCAAAGAGCATAACGATTTCAAAAAATATATCCGAAAATAATATTGAACCGTGATTAAAATATTAATTACAGGAGGAGCCGGGTTCATCGGTTCACATGTTATTCGCCTCTTTGTTAACAAGTACCCTGATTACCGGGTATTCAACCTCGATAAGCTTCCCTATGCCGGTAACCTCGATAACCTTAGGGATGTCGAGAACAAACCGAATTACCATTTCCTTCGGGGGGATATTACGGACAGGGATTTTATCATGAAGCTGTTTGAAAAGGAGAAATTCGATTCCGTTATACATCTTGCTGCCGAGTCGCATGTAGACAGATCCATAACACATCCCATTGATTTTATCAATACCAATGTGCTGGGAACGGTGAATCTCCTTGATGCTTACCGGTTCAACAGGGAATTAAAGGAACCCGGGGTTTTTTACCATATCTCGACCGATGAAGTTTACGGGTCCCTTGAAAACGGTGGTTTTTTCACCGAATCTACTGGCTATGACCCCAGATCTCCCTATAGCGCTTCAAAGGCATCATCCGACCATTTTGTCCGTGCCTACAAAAATACCTATCAGCTTCCGGTTATTGTTTCCAACTGTTCAAATAATTATGGTCCCAACCAGTTTCCTGAAAAGCTGATCCCGCTGTGCATTAACAATATCCGAAACAATAAAAAAGTGCCTGTGTACGGCAAAGGTGAAAACATAAGGGACTGGCTTTTTGTGGAAGATCATGCCTCTGCCATCGATACAATTTTCCATCAAGGGAAGACGGGATCAACTTACAATATCGGCGGACTCAATGAATGGAAAAATCTGGACCTGGTCAGGTTATTATGCAGGATCATGGATCAGAAGCTCGGCAGAAAGGAAGGAACTTCAGCACAGCTCATCGAATTTATAAAGGACAGGGCCGGCCATGATCTCCGTTATGCGATCGATCCCGCGAAACTGATGAACGAACTGAACTGGAAACCTTCCGTGACTTTTGAAGAAGGTCTTACGAAGACCGTGGAATGGTATCTTTCACACCAGGACTGGCTGGATCATATCACGTCCGGCGACTACCGGGAGTATTATAAGCAGTATTATGAAAAATAAACGGAAAATGCCATGAAAGGAATCATTCTTGCCGGTGGCAGCGGAACACGTCTTCATCCGTTAACGCTGGCCATGAGCAAACAGCTTATGCCCGTTTATGACAAACCGATGATATATTATCCCCTGTCGGTGCTTATGATGGCCGGGATCAGGGAGATCCTTATCATCTCCACCCCCAAAGATCTCCCGATGTTCCGGATGCTGCTTGGAGACGGAAGTTCACTGGGGTGCAGCTTTCATTTTGAAGTACAGGAGCGGCCAGCAGGGCTTGCCGAGGCATTCATTATCGGGCAGAAATTCATTGGGAAGGATAAGGTAGCTCTTATCCTGGGAGATAATATTTTTTACGGGACCGGGCTTGCCGATCTTTTACAAAGCCACCGGGATCCGGACGGAGGGATCGTATTCGCCTACCATGTAAATGACCCGGAACGATACGGGGTGGTCGAGTTTGACAGAAATAACAATGCAATATCCATCGAAGAAAAGCCCCTTAAGCCGAAATCGCATTTTGCCGTTCCGGGATTATATTTTTATGACAATGAAGTCGTGGAAATTGCAAAGGGTTTGAAACCCAGCCCGCGGGGGGAACTGGAAATTACCGATGTAAACAAAGCTTACCTTGGAAAACGAAAGCTGAAAGTCGGCATCCTTGACCGGGGAATGGCCTGGCTGGACACGGGCACATTCGCTTCGCTGATCCAGGCATCCAATTTTGTGCAGGTGATAGAGGAACGGCAGGGATTAAAGATCGGGTGCATAGAGGAAATTGCTTATAAAATGAATTTTATCGGCAAAGACGAACTTATAAAACTGGCACAACCTCTCACCAAAAGCGGGTATGGTTCCTACCTTCTGGGCCTGGTGGAATAACTGTTCATTTCTTCTGATACGTTACTTTTTTGAGGGTGAAAAGGTAGGAAAGGCTTATGGTTATCACTTGGCTTTCCGCTGTTTCGGGTATCTTCCTGTCTTCCGCAATTAATTCAAAACAAATCAAAAAACGGTTAATCCTTTAAAATTAAAGGGTTTTATATAGCACACAAACTGACCCGTAATGAAAACAGGATAGGGTTTTATGAAAAAAGTAATTGATTTTTCCGTACTTAACATTGAGATTTCTGCTCAATTAAAAAGGACAAAACCTGCCATTATTCTGGAGAATCAGGTTTTGCGAGCCGCGACATCCTGTTCACTAAATTACGGAGAAGCGGTAGGCGCTGAATCAGATAAGGAC
>JBJKSY010000321.1:0-3349 GCA_046703645.1 Cyclobacteriaceae bacterium | reverse complement strand
TTATCCTTGAAAATAACCTTCGCGGTCAGAGTTTGGATGAAGAACTCAATAAAATTTACGGGGCAAAACAAAAAAAATAACAATAAATTAATATTATAGTTAACCCGCTGTATTCCTGATATTTATACAAAAAATATCAATACTTTCAAAATTAATTCTAAATAATTAATCCCCGAAGATTTGTTTATTAATCAACCTGAAGTGTAAATTTATCACTACATACCAAACGGTCGGTTTGTTGGAAAATACAAGGGATCATATTCTGAATACCGCATTTAAGCTGTTCTCATCCAGGGGATTCAAGGAAATAACCATGCAGGATCTGGTAAAGGCAAGTGGACTGTCGAAAGGGGCTTTTTACCATTATTTCAAGAGCAAAAAGGAACTATACGAGGAATCATTGGAAAGATTCCTGATGGGTTTTATTGAGGAAATGAATGTACAGGATGACGGCCAGGTTTCCCTGAGAAATTTGTTGAAGCAGATCTTTGAAAAATTTGCGCAATTGGCAGAGAACATACAGGAAACCGGCAAAACAGGAGAAAGCGGCGGGCTTTCAGCCTATATGCTTTTCATGCAGGCTGCTGTTCAGCATCCCAACCTGAGAGAGAAATTCGCCGAGTTCGGACGCTCCTATTACCAGGAATTCTTACAGAAAATAAGGAACGCGATGGAAAAAGGGGAAATCAGGAATGATCTTAATCCCAGCATCTTTGTGCACCAGATATCATCTATCATGGAAGGCCTGGTATTGATATATTCGTTTGGCATTGAAATGAATTCCCTGAGCGGAACGTTCAATGCAATCATTGACCAGCTTTTCGATTTAATTGAATTAAAATCATCAATATGAAAATAAAAGCGATTACCACCTTATTCATGCT
The DNA here is from genome assembly GCA_046703645.1 of Cyclobacteriaceae bacterium. Taxonomy (GTDB): domain Bacteria; phylum Bacteroidota; class Bacteroidia; order Cytophagales; family Cyclobacteriaceae; genus DATDPY01. The sequence continues at coordinate 2,465 of JBJKSY010000321.1, read as the reverse complement.
TGTCTTCCTTCTATCCGCATTCCTGAAGGTATATGCACAGGATGCAGACGAGATAATCAAAAAAACGGATGCCAAATCCAGGGGACAATATGCACAACAGGAAATGAAGATGACCATTATAAGACCCGACTGGACAAGGTCCGTCACATTAAAGATGTGGTCGAAGGGAACAGAATATTCGATAATCCTTATCACCGCACCTGCCAAGGAAAAGGGACAGGTATTTTTAAAACGTGACAAAGAGATGTGGAACTGGGTGCCTTCCATCGAAAGGATGATCAAGATCCCTCCTTCCATGATGATGCAGTCATGGATGGGATCAGATTTCACTAATGACGACCTCGTTAAGGAATCATCGATCGTTGTTGACTACACGCATAAGCTTTTGGGAACCGAGGTCATTGACAATGCAACCTGCTGGAAAATCGAATTGGATCCCAAACCGGATGCTGCGGTCGTATGGGGAAAGATCATTGCATGGATCGATAAGGATTACAATGAAAGGAAAGCCGATTATTACGACGAAGACGGGAACCTGGTCAATACCATGCTGCTGTCTGATATCAAGAAAATGGATGACCGGGTCATTCCTACACGTATGGAAATGATCCCGGCCAATGAACAGGGTAAGAAAACAGTAATTGAAATACTTTCTGCCGCCTTCAATAAGCCTGTTGCAGAATCTTTTTTTTCGATCCAGAATATGAAAATGGTGCGGTAAATACAAAGGAAATTTATTATCATGAAAAGAAATATAATAATGGCATGGAGGAACCTGTGGAGGAATAAACGCAGGACCCTGATAACCATTGCCTCTATCTTTTTCGGAGTTCTTCTTTCCACGGTAATGTCATCCATGCAGGAAGGATCTTACAGTTCCATGATCGATAATATCGTGAAATTCTATTCCGGATATATCCAGATACACCAGAAGGATTACTGGGCCGATAAAACCATCAATCATTCCTTCATCCTGACCGACTCGCTGCTGAACAAAGTAAAAAATGTAAGCGAGGTCACCTCCTATACTCCGAGGCTGGAATCCTATGCTCTTGCCTCATCGGAGTCTATCACCAAGGGAACCCTCGTTATCGGTGTGGATCCAGAGCAGGAAAATAAGGTTACAGAACTTAAGCGCTGGCTGACGAAGGGAAGCTACCTGAAGGAAGGGGACAAAGGCGTACTGGTGGCGGCTGAACTGGCACGGTACCTGAAACTGGGAGTCGGGGATACCCTGGTCATGATCGGTCAGGGATACCATGGAATAAGTGCAGCGGGAGAATTCCCGATCCGGGGAATCCTGAATTTTCCCAACCCTGATCTTAACCGGCAAACGATCTACATGGACCTTAAAAATTGTCAGAATTTTTATTCCGCCGATAGCCTGATCACGGCGCTTGTCATAATGGTAAAGGATGCCTATCACCTTCCGGCGGCCATGCGAAAGCTGGAATCCGTAATATCCTCACCTTACAGCGTAATGTCATGGGATCAAATGCAACCCGAAATCCTCCAGATGATCAACGCCGACCGCGCAGGCGGAATAATCATGAAGCTGATCCTTTATGTGCTGATAGGATTTGGCATATTCGGAACCGTAATGATGATGATCGTTGAAAGAAAAAGGGAAATGGGAGTAATGATCGCCATTGGCATGAGACGGTACAGGCTGGCATCCGTTCTTTTCCTTGAAACCATCTATATCGGCCTGGTAGGTGTTTTGGCCGGCTTCCTGGGAAGCATCCCGCTCATAGCTTATTGGTATAATAATCCCATCCGGCTGACGGGAAACGCAGCGGAAACAATGATCAATATGGGTATTGAACCGCTTATGTATTTTTCCTGGATGCCCAGGGTATTTTATGAACAGATATTCATAGTCTTTATAATGACTTTCATTATTTCCATTTACCCGGTTTATTCGGCAAAAATGCTGAAGGTAAATAAAGCTTTACGTGGTTAAATCTGAAAAATAAATTTTAAAATAATGTTATTCTCTATTTCATGGCGAAACGTGTGGCGAAACAAACTTCGCAGCGGCGTTTTACTGACAGCGATCGCTTTAGGAATTACTGCAGGGATATTCATGACAGCCTTTTATAAAGGCATGGCCGATCAACGGATCAAGAAAGCCATTAAAACGGAAATTTCGGATATCCAGATCCACGATCCGGGGTATCGGCAGAACAATGACATCAACCTATATATTCCGGATGCAGGTAAAATTGTCGGCGAGATAAAAAAAATGCCTGGGGTAACAGGTGTCAGTTCGAGGATCGTGTTGTCTTCCATGGTTGCATCTGCTGAATCCTTTTCCGGAGTTAAGATTGCAGGAGTATTCCCGGGTGAAGAAAAAAAGGTAAGCAACCTTTATGAGAAGGTCGTGGAAGGAAACTATTTTGCCAGGGACAGCAGGAACCCCGTACTGATCAGCACCAAACTGGCCAGGAAACTGAATGTCAGGC
>JBJKSY010000320.1:0-3993 GCA_046703645.1 Cyclobacteriaceae bacterium | reverse complement strand
GAATTTATCATACGGACCGGGAATTAAATATGATATTCAGCCAATCGGGTTTGCCTCAAGATGGTATTTATAATGCTAAAATCGTCGATCTTGACAATGACGGCGATCTGGATTTAATTATATATGGAGGGCCTGAAAATGATGCTGGGGTTTTGACATACAAAAACCTATATTTCAATAACAACTCAGGGATATATAATCATAAGCCCATGCCCCCTTTACAATTAGAATCAAAGGTACAGCGTAACACAGTCCGACTTCAATGGTCCGATGGTTCAGATCCGGAGGGTAATGATCCGTTTTCCCGACTCACATATAATTTTTATGTGATGGATGAGATGGGTAACTTTATTGTGTCTCCCCTTGCCCGACTCGATGATGGAAAACGAAAGATTATCGGATATGGTAACGCCGGGATGGACCATGGCTGGAGGCTGAAAGGATTATTGCCTGGCAAATATACCTGGGCCGTACAATCAATCGATAATAGCTATGAAGGTTCCGCATTTTCGGATCAGAATTTCTTTATAATTCCGAGTAATGATCGTAGCTTTAAAATATTTCCAGATCCGGTTGGTACAGGCGGTTTAATCGAAGTCCGATTTGAACAAAATAAGTTTAAGAGTTTCTCGCTTATTGACAGGTATGGAAAAATACTGGTCGATAAATTGTTGAAGAAAGAGCAAATACAATCCGGGGAATTGAATATACCGGTAAATAACTTCTCTCCCGGACTTTATATTCTGCACATGGAAGGCAATAATATTTCCATATCTGAAAGAATCATGATTATTCCCTGAGCTTTCTAAATTCTCCATTTGAGTTGAGAATTATATGTCGCCCTGCAATAAAATAAGTACGTTACCTATTATACTGCCCGGTACCCGTACTTAGCATAAACCTCCTGCCGCCTGGTTTCATCCAGGGATTTAAGGTACATTTTCCAGCCGGGGCAGAATTTGATGTGAAATTTCCAGAATCTTCCTAAAAATGACCTTGGTTTTTGGTCATACTTTGAGCGCAAAGGGCAGGTTTCGCATTTTATCTGGTCCATATTTCTAGATTTAAAAATGGATGTTTTATTAATGAAAAATCAATGCAAATTTTGGGAAGTTTTTTGACTTATAAAAAATACCGTTAATAAAATCTCTCCGGATCCAACGATATTATTTCACTATTCATCTGATTCAGTTTAATTATATCACCCGGAAATTAATTATTTATTAAACATTAATACCTGACCGGCAAAAACCTCATTCATTACAACCATCCGGTTGTATTTCACCTTGCTCTTAAGATCCAAAAAGGCCTTTCTGAATTTAAAAAATCAAATTATTCAAAGGATTAATAATTTTATAAAAAAATTGGATAAATTTGCAGTTCAATATTTAAAAATATAGTATTAATTATAAATATTATATTAAAATATATTATTTATTAATAATATATTAAAATTATATATCAATTGATTGAAATAATTAGAATAATTGGAATATGTGTGGAATTATCGGTGTATTCGATTTAAAAACCAGCGCTGAAAGTTTAAGACCGCAGGTACTGCAGATGTCTAAAAAGGTGAGGCATCGCGGACCTGACTGGTCAGGAATATACTGCGGGGACAAGGCTATCCTGGCTCATGAAAGGCTGGCCATCGTAGACCCTATCTCCGGGGCACAGCCTCTCTACAGTGAGGACGGGAACCTGATCCTGGCCGTAAACGGTGAAATATATAATCACATGGATATCAGGAAAAACCTGAAGGGTGGTTATAAATTCCTCACTAATTCCGATTGTGAAATAATTCTTGCCCTGTACCAGGAAAAAGGAGTAAAGCTGCTGGATGACCTTAGCGGAATTTTTGCCTTTGCCCTGTATGATAAAAAGAATGATACATACCTGGTAGCCCGGGACCATATGGGGATTATTCCTCTCTACATGGGCTGGGACATACATGGAACTCTATATGTTTCATCGGAATTGAAATCCCTTGAAGGGATTTGTCCCCGGTTTGAATCATTTCCTCCCGGTCATTACCTGTACAGCAGAGAAGGAACGGTAAAACCCTGGTATAAGCGTGACTGGATGGATTATGATGCTGTAAAGGATAATAAAAGCAGCATTGAAGAGCTTCGTGCGGCCATGGAAAAATCCGTACACCGTCAACTTATGTCCGATGTCCCTTATGGTGTTCTGCTTTCCGGCGGGCTCGATTCGTCGGTAGTATCGGCTGTAGCGCGTAAATATGCCATCAAAAGGATAGAGTCCGATGATACAAGGGAGGCATGGTGGCCCAGGCTTCATTCTTTTGCCGTCGGTCTCAAAGGTTCTCCGGACCTGGCAGCCGCCCGTAAAGTGGCCGATCATATCGGGACAGTTCACCACGAAATATTATTCACAATCCAGGAAGGTCTTGACGCCATCCAGGACGTGATATACCATCTGGAAACCTATGATGTTACAACTGTCCGGGCTTCAACGCCCATGTACCTGATGGCCCGTGCAATAAAATCCATGGGTGTTAAAATGGTATTGTCCGGTGAAGGGGCGGATGAAATATTCGGCGGGTACCTTTATTTTCACAAGGCGCCTGACGCGAAATCTTTCCATGAGGAAACAGTCAGAAAGTTAAACAAGCTGCATTTATATGACTGCCTCAGGGCCAATAAATCGCTGGCCGCATGGGGCATCGAAGGCAGGGTTCCCTTCCTGGATATTGAATTCATGGATGTAGCGATGAGGCTGAACCCTGAAGATAAAATGGCAAAAAACGGGAGGATCGAAAAGTGGATCCTTAGAAAAGCCTTTGAGGACATGCTCCCGGAGAGTGTTGCCTGGCGCCAGAAGGAACAATTCTCTGATGGCGTAGGATATAGCTGGATCGACACATTGAAAAGTGTTGCCGCCGATAAGGTATCGGATGTCGACCTGGCCAATGCAAAATTCAGGTTTCCGATTCATACGCCTCAAAGCAAAGAGGAATTCCTATACCGCAGCATCTTTTCTGAACATTTTCCATCGGATTCCGCTGCAGCTACAGTACCCTCCGTTCCTTCCGTGGCATGCAGTACTCCGGAAGCGCTTGCCTGGGATAAATCATTTCAGAACATGATCGATCCGTCAGGCCGCGCTGTAAAAGGAGTTCATATTGAAAGTTATAAGTGATCTGAAATTTAATATTTATATTACAACCAGCTATGCTTTCCTTAATATCATTATTTCCACGCGAAACACTCGTCATTATTTTAAAGATTTCGGTGAAATCTGATGACATCCTATTACCCATTTCTGTTGTCCCACCCTACAAGGGCTTGCCAACCCACAGTCCTCAATGGGGCCACGCCGCTTGTGGACGCCCACGCACAATTAATATTCCTGTCCTTTGAAATCTTCCTGGTAAGCTTGAAATTCTTCAATTTTAACAAGTTCATTTATAGCGTTGATAACCAGTGAAACCGGTTCAGCCTTCTTTTCATCTTCGGGTTTGCCGGGCCTTGCGCGGATTAAAAGCGGCTGAAACGAGTTCACGAGGCCTGTCCGGCCAGTAGGGCGACAGATTTCATTATTTTTAACCGCATTCATCCAAATGATGGAACATCGAATAAATTTAAGACTTGTCTTAAAATCTTGACGTTAAATGGGAATTAACCGGGTAAGTTGAAATGCAATATATTATTCGGATTATGGATTGAAAATAATAAACGAGGGAAACCTATTTCAATCACCGAAATATATTCAGAAAAAAGCCGGATCGTAATTTGCGTTACAGATCCGGCTTTATTTTTCCGGGCAAGGTTACAAACGATCAAGCATAAATGATCTCATTCTTGTGCATGAACAGCAGCATGCCCTTCACGGTATCTTCCAGCGAAGGATCGGGCATTCCCCATTGTGAATGGTCCCTCGCCTTCTGGTAATTGGAACTGTCATATCGCTTGAATTCCATCGATGAAATATTATCGACCGACCTTACAAGGAAATCCAGCAGGGGATAAA
>JBJKSY010000319.1:0-11710 GCA_046703645.1 Cyclobacteriaceae bacterium | reverse complement strand
GTGAAAATAAATATAATGCTATCCTGTATAATATTCATTGAACTTGATTGTTATTAACGGGTTAAGCGTCTATTTTTGCGAACGATTGCCGGATCGTCTAATTGGCAGGACACGGGATTCTGGCTCCCGCAGTCTAGGTTCGAGTCCTAGTCCGGCAGCAAGTTTATTTTAGATTTGCGATTGGTGTTTTATGATTGATATAACATTTGCCAACAATCACCCAAGTTTTTCCGGATACAATCCCTCATCTACCATTTCCCTTATTTTTCCTGAAACAAACGGCCGGTCTTCCTTGTAGGTAATGCCCATCCAGATCTCATCGGCGGGCAGCACATGGACTTTTGCCTTATTATCTTTGATCAGGGTGTTGACAAAGGACGGTATATAAAACTCGGCTTTGGGGTTTGAATGGTTCGATTGAATAAAATTCTTGAACCTTCTGTCGAGTTCCTCGAAAATACCCGGCATGAAGCCCCAGAAGTTCATTGATACCAGGTCATTGGGTTTTAAAGGATGTTCTTCCGAATCAGTCTCATATACGATATCAGTCCCTTTCTTTTCAATTTTAGTAAGTTCGGTAATATCGGCAAGGTCATGGTTTTCATCGAGATGACACAGACCCCTGGAAACGGTTCCGAAATCCGACAGGGTATTTACCAGGTGATACCCTACAAGGAAATAACGCTTAGGATCATTATCGCCATTTAAAGCATCGGCAAGTTTGCGAAATGCTGATGCGCCGTAGAAATCATCGGCATTCAGTATGGCAAACGGAGTCTCTATGAGTCCGGCTGCCGATAACATGGCGTGTCCAGTTCCCCAGGGTTTAGTGCGGTTTATCAATAGGCCTTCCTCGTATTTTTTGAATTCATCCTGGAAAGCATAGGCTATGCTTATTCTATTTTTAAAACGTTCCTTATAATGCTCGTCGAAAGCTTCTTTCAGGTCCCGCCTGATTATAAAAACCACATGGTTAAACCCTGCTTTTATGGCATCATGAATTGAATAATCCATCAAAGTTTCACCTGAAGGTCCGATCTCATCCAGTTGTTTAACGCCACCGTACCTGCTGCCAATCCCTGCAGCCATAATTACCAATGTTAAATCCATTTCGCTTTAATAAACTAATAATAATAAACCACGCCCGTTATTTTCGAATTCTCCGGGCATGCAAAGAAACTAACAATTAAGCCTAAAAACCAAATGTACCCGGAAATAGGGATCCAGTGATGAAAAAAGTTCCTTAAGTGATTTTTGTTCTTCTAATTACTCAGGCTCCTGATTTTTTTCCAGAACAGGGCGTATAATAAAATTATGGAATAAGAAGGGATCAGAATCCAGTAAGCGGATTGTGTTGAGAAAACCTGGGCCAGTTTACCATAGGCCTGGGGTATAAGCGCCCCACCCGCTATTGCCATGATAAGAAGGGCAGAGGCCGTCTTTGTAAATTTACCGAGACCATCGAGTGCAAGTGGCCACATGGCGGGCCAGACAAGAGAATTAGCCAAACCTAACATGGCTATAAAAAATGCTGTGAGCGGGATAGTTAATAATACAGGGTCAAAAGTTACCAAATCTCTGAAAGGAAACTGAATCTCCAAATGTGCAGGTGTCAAAATTGCCCCAAATGAAAAAATAATACCAAGAACCGCACAGATTTTTAGGGCATTTCCCTGCTTCAGGTATTTTGGTATTAGAATAATCCCCAGGATATAACCAATTACCATACCAAGCATAGTTAGGGATGCGAAGTATTTAGCTGAATCCAATGGAATGCCAAGAGACTGACCATAACGTATGATTGAATCACCTGCAATCACTTCAACTCCTACATAAAAGAAGAGAGCTATAACTCCAAAAACTAAATGCGGATATTGAAATACATTTTTCTTTGCCTGCTTTGGTGAATCGATTTTTGCTCCTTCATCCTCATCGGCGTCAACATCGGGAAGGTGGGCAAGCCTTACCATGAAGCCAAGAGCCACTAATACCAATGTCATAATGATATAAGGATTGATCACGCGATGAGCTAATTGATCGAGGAGTTGATTTTTCGTTGCAATATCAGTTACCTGGGCAAGCTTGGCTTCAAGAATTTTGGAATCTTTCATCACATAACTGATTAGAATCACCGGCGCGATCGCACCTGCTACCTTATTGCAAATTCCCATAATGCTGATTCTTTTAGCAGCACTTTCTCTCGGTCCAATAATCGTTACATAAGGATTGGTAGCTGTCTGCAGGATCGCCAGCCCGGTTCCCAATACAAACAGACCCGTAAGAAATAATGCATATGACCTTGTAAGGGCGGCAGGAATGAAGATCACTGCACCAAGCGCCATAACCCAAAGCCCGACCGACATCCCATTTCTGAATCCAGTGTACTTCAGCACAGCGGAAGAAGGTAACGCCATAACGAAATATGAAATATAAAATGCCGAGGTTACAAAGTACACCTGAAAGTCATTCAGCTCACATGCTGTTCTCAGGATGACAATCAGACTGCTATTGATCCAGGTTACAAATCCAAAAATAAAAAATAGAATTCCAATAATTGTAATAGGTATAATGTAGCTGGTCCTCTTTGCAGGTATAGCGTCAGTATTCATAAAATGAGATTTTTATAAGAAATACCATCATTTAAATCCGCCCAAACCTACAAGAATTTTAAAATAAAACCGAATGAAACAAATAAAAAGAAATAACGCCATTTAGGGCCTGTTCCCGTCGATTTGCAATATAAAATATTTCAGGAGGCGGAAGTAATTATTGTACGCTGTAAGAGGCAGGGTTTCAGGCCGGTCATAGATATCGTGGTAGGCCTGGATCCCCCCCAGGGTATAAATGAAAAAACAGGGTACACCGGCCTGGTAAAAGAAACAATGATCGCTGTTGCATGCCGTTCCCCTGCTGTTGACTGCCGGCAACAAATGATATTGTTCATTAATAGATTTCATTAAGTTGAATTCATGCTTAAACACAGTGGCATTTACCACGGTAATTCCGTCATCACCGGTTCCGGCAAGATCAAGATTTATCAGGAATTTAATTTTATGAAGATCAAATAAGGGATGTTCCACATAATACCTGGAACCCAGCAACCCGGCCTCTTCGCCTGCAAATGAAATAATAACAACAGGATACCGCAGGCTGTCCCTAGCTTTATACAACTCTTTTGCCAGGTCAAGTATAAGGGCTGTACCGCTTGCATTGTCGTTTGCGCCCGGGAAGCGTGTTGACTTGCCCATCATGCCAAGATGGTCATAATGGGCTGTGAGAACAATGGCAGAATCCAGGCCTTCCCGTGCAGGTATCATGCCAATTATATTGTGGGTGACATATATGCTGTCATATTTTTCATCAATATGCATACTGATCCTGCCTGTCGCTGCCTTTGGAATTTTATTCATAAAAACAAGGGGTCTCTCGGCGACCGATGTTCCCGTCGACCAGATTAGCTTTTCTTTCCCGGCAAGAAAAATAGCAGCGGGATGGTAATCGGTTGTTTCTGCCAGTGCTTCTGCAAAGGATGTCATTGCCCTGTGAAGCGAGTCCCGTTTCCCCGGAAATAATGACTCATTAATTAAAATAACCTTCCCGTCAGAACTATTAAGGAAACTGAACAATGCCGGCTTGGAAGTAAGATCGTTTTCTGAAAGAGTAATAAATGGATATTTGCCTTTAATTGAAGGGCAATCCGGATCCACGATAAAGTCTTTCCCCGGAATAAGCCTGTTATGATTGATTCTTATCAACATATCACCCGGGAACAGGTTGACCGAAATGGGAAATGATTGGTAATAATCCTTAGCCAGGGGTTTTAGACCCGACTGAATGAATCGCGACCTTATGAACCCGGCAGCAATGGAATCTCCCCTGAAGGCATAACCTCTGCCGAAAAAACCCGGAGAACAAAGACTGTCAATTAACGACCTCGCATACCTGATATCCTGTGCATTGCCTATGACAGGTATCAGGATAATGAATAATAGTGCTGTGAAGATTCGTTGAATTTGCCTCATCGGTATTCATGGAAGATATTTCCGGTGATAATATTGAGCGGATATGCAGGATCTTCGTGGTGCAACAATTGGTGAATAAAAGTGCCGAAAAAAAAGAGATTACATGTATTGTGAAATATTAAAGAGCTCATCGGAAAGCGACCCTTTTAGGAGTGGTCGGTTTTATCTCAGGGCCGGAATATAACTTCTTCGATTTCCGGGTTGATCCCCCTGATTATTCTTGCCATTTCTTCTTCACTATAGTTTCCGAAAGAAGAGAACTTCTGATCGAATACTACTTCAGAATTAAATTTTTGCAGGCAGAAACGCTTACATCCGACCAGTGTATTGCAGATATCCATGATATCATGAAAACTGTGTTTCTCTTTACTTATTGTTGTTCTTACTTCGTAGTCTACCTTTGAATGTGTGAGTATTCTTATGGTTTTATTAATATTCGCCATAATAGGAACCGTAATCATATTTCCTGCAATATCCTTATATTTTTCGATCTCAAAAGGGGCCTTAATATCCACAGCAATATAATCGGTTAGCCCAAGATCAATGATCCTGGCAATGGTTTTTGGATTCGAACCATTTGTTTCCAGTTTAATCTGGTAATCAAGTTTACGGAGACGGACCAGGAAATCCACAAGGTCTTTCTGTACAGTAGGTTCTCCTCCAGTGACGACTACTGCATCCGTTTTAGCATGCCCGTTCTGCAGGTAATTGAATACCTCATTTATCCTTTCCTCATCAGTGACCTCGTCAGAATATATTTTTGCAAGTTCCGGGTTAAAACAATAATTACACTGAAAATTACATCCCTGGGTAAATATCACATATGACACTAATCCGGGATAATGTGTCAGACTTTTCTCACTTATACCTGCAATTTTCATAGGGATTTTAGGATATTGTAGGAATTACTTTGTGAATATACGTTTTTTAGCAAAATTTTGCTACACAAATAATTAAGAAAAACACTCGAATATTGATTCCGGAAAACCGTTTCAAAGTTGAAGAATAGGGATCTAATACGCCCATTTCAGATAACAGGCTCCCCAGGTAAATCCCCCCCCGAATGCAGATAAGATCAGCCGGTCGCCTTTTTTAAATTTATTTTCCCATTCGTAGATACATAAGGGTATGGTCGCAGCGGTAGTATTTCCGTATTTGTTAATGTTTACGGTGACTTTATCCATGCTTATGCCCATCCTGTTAGCCGTTGCTTCGATTATTCTCAAATTTGCCTGATGAGGGATCAGGTACGCCACATCATCTCCTGAAAGGAAAGATGGTTGCGCTCCATGATTTCTACCGAAACGTCTGCCATACCTTTAACCGCATATTTAAATACCGCCTTCCCGTCCTGATAAAGAAAATGCATGCCCTTATCGACTGTTTCGTGAGTCGGGGGATTGGCTGAGCCACCTCCCAGGAGGTAAAGCATTTCCCTTCCCACACCATCACTTCTTAAAATAATATCAAGTATCCCATTATCATCCTTTGCCGGTTCAAGCAGTACGCATGCTGAACCATCCCCGAAAAGGATACAGGTATTTCTGTCCTTATAATTTGTAATAGAAGACATCTTATCAGCTCCTACAACAACAACTTTCCTGTAGGCGCCTGATTTTATGAAATTATTACCGATTTCCAATGCATAAATAAAACCCGTGCAGGCAGCGGCGATATCAAAACTGAATGCATTTTTGATTCCGAGGTTATCGCAAATCAGGTTGGCGGTTGAGGGGAAAAACATTTCAGGGGTAATTGTGGCACATATTATACCATCAATTTCTTCAGGCCGGGTACCTGTTTTTTCCAGTAAATCCTTCACTGCCCTGGTCCCCAGATATGCGGAACCCTGTCCCGGCTCCTTCAATATTCTTCTTTCACTTATTCCTGTACGTGTGCGGATCCATTCATCATTGGTATCCACCATGGTTTCGAGTTCAGCATTGGTTAATATATACTCCGGCACATAAGCGCCCACCCCTGTAATTGCGGATCCAGTAACAGCCATTAATATGAATTTCAGTTAATTAGAAAGAATAAAATAAATTCAATTTCATTGAAGGCTCAATATTAAGGTGTTTTAGGGAGATAGTAAAAGAAATATTTACTATTTGACTGATAATTAACTTAGTGTCTGATAATGATTTTTCGCGAAAAAATACGCTTCCCTGACTGGAATTGAAGAATATAAAATCCTGACTGGTAATGACTTACATCTATTGCCTGTCCTGAGGTCAGGGAAGACCACTCTCCCACTTCCTCTCCGGTTATAGTATAAATGACGAGCTTGTCTGCTTTTCCTTCTATCATCAGGTAATCAGATGCCGGATTCGGGAAAAACCTGACGGGCAAGGACTCAACAGGCTTCTCTAATCCTACAGGAACATCTGAAGATGTGAAATAAGGCCTTATCATAAGACTGCCATTGAGATCCGTATTTTGCTGCCATCCCCCGCTTACATTATAAAAAATGCGGTCGCCGGTATTATTGCTTTTATCGTAACCGATAACCAGGTAATCCGAAGAAAGCTGTTCGATACCAACATAAAAAGTGTCTGTAACCGTTGTTTCCTGCAATTTTATGGTTTGAAACTGGTCAAATCCATAAATGGGATCTACCGTCTGGTTTTCCCTTTCATACAATAAATCCTCAGGTTTTCCTGAAAGATTTTTCCAGATATACAAATTAAACGGAGTGTTCGCCTGGTCCCTGCTAATATTGATAAAGCTTATATCAACCCTGTTCAGGATTGATGGCTTATTGACCACGAAACGGTAGGCAATCTTGCCCGAATTCTGGTCCAGACCTACACCGAATTCTGCGGTTCCATCGTCGTAAGCCAAATAATTATGCAAAACAAAATTAAAGCTTGAAGTATCATTGACCCTGTAATTTATGCCGTTGGGTAATACTGAATCCCCTGAGCTGATATAAAATTTCAGGTTCATATAGATTGAGTCCAGACTGCTATCCAGGGTCTTAATATTCAAGGGATTGGCCGTAAGCGTCCTTCTCTGTTGCCCTTGCAGGATTGGATTTAAAGGCGTGTTGAAATTCAAAGTATCATATACCCGGGAGGGATCGAATTCATTGCTGAGTATGGCAGTATAATCAATCGGCTGGAATATCTTGTCAAGATTAAAAATGCTTATGGTTGATTGACCGATGTATGAAGCAGGGTCGGCGAAAAACAACCTTGCGGGAATGGCGGTGTACCCTTTGAAAATACTTGTTGGAAGAGTGCTGACAGCCCGGTCATAATAATATTTATCATCCACCTGACGATTCTTATTCAGGTAAACATAATCAATGTGCCAGGCATCATAGGGTCCGGAAAGCCTTCCGAACTCTTCAAACTTAAACTGGAAATTATTATGCAAGAACTGAGGCTTAACCTGGTAAATTACCTGCTGAAAGGTATCGGGAGATATAAAATCAGCGGAAGTAAATACATCTATAGTTTCCCATTGATTATTCTGGTCAAGAAATTGGAGCCTGAGCGAATCCTCAGCGTCAGGTAATTCCTGGGCTCCTTCGTATTCCCAGAAAAAGCTCAGATAAACGCTATTGGCTTCAGCAGGAAGTATATTGCCAAGCAGAATCGGTTTTGAAACCAGTGTATCCGCCAGACCGATGGCATTCGGATCAGTACTGTAAAGACCCCCGTTTGCCGTAGCGCCATCGAAAGTGGCCACTCCAAGGGTGGGAGGATTTATGCCATGTGTCCGGTTTACATAAACGCCGCTTCCTGCCATCCATAAACTTGTATCCGGAGAACCCGTATACGTTGAAAAATCATCCCAGAAAGGAAGGTTAAGGGCGGCGGATTGATTTCTGTCCCGCGGATTGTCATGGCCTTTCAGCATACCGGGATTGGGCGGCTGTACAGGATACAGAATAAACTGTGCAGTAACTGGGAGTGATAACAACCCTATCCCTGCCATGAGAACTAAGACTCTGGGACTGAAAAAAATCATTAAGCTGTCAATTATTACTGGTGTTATCCTGGTCGTTCTGGGTTACCCATAAATCAACGGAGTTGTCGATCTTCACTGATGCACCGGCAGCAGGCTGCTGGCTGATCACCTTGCCCGTCCTGGAATCTTCTGTAGGTACATAATTAATGCTCCCGACATGCAAGCCGGAACCCAGTATCATTACTTTTGCTTCGTCGAGCTGCATTCCCACTAAATCGGGCATAGTAAATACCTGCTTCCCCAACCCGTCACCCACAACCAGGTCAATGGTAGATCCTTTCGCGATTAGTGCTCCGTCGGGAATGGGTTTTCCCTTGTAAAGCTGTTCAAGAACAGCATTCTGGGCCGGGTCCGGTTTGTACGTTATTTTCCCACGGATCAATCCATAACTTTCAAGCACAATCTCCGCATTCTTAAGAGAGCCTTCCACCAGCCGCGGCATTTTGACATTCGGCGGATGCTGGGCATTTAATGTTATATAGATCACACGGTTCTCCTTTACCTTCTGCCCCCCTTCCGGGTATTGTTTCAGAACAGTAAGTGGCGGGTATTCGGCAGAATATCCCGAATCGGTATTTATTTCATAGCGCAGATTCCTCTGGGTAAGAAATTCATCAAGATCATTGACGGAAAGACCCGTAATATCCGGAACGGTAATCGATTCCCCATGATCCGTAATATAGGGAAGGAATAAATAAAAGAACCCCATCAGAAGGACAGCCGTAAGCAAACCCATGATCACCAGGTGCTTGACAAGGTCCAGGAAACTCTCTGCCTTTAAGAGGTTCTTAAATATTTCTTTCATAAATAGTCAAATCACAAAATTATTCAAATAAACAGAGGTTCTTTCATCCATATCGCGGGATATGGAAATTTATTATAAAAAATCAAAGTTTTGATTCAAATATTCGTTTTAGGCGTTCATTTCTGCTATGTTTTTCCAGTGCTTCTTCAATCAGGCGTGATACCAGGTCCCTGTAGTTAATCCCCGACAATTTCCATAATTGCGGAAACATGCTGATACTGGTGAATCCGGGAATGGTATTTATTTCGTTGATTATGACCTGACCTGAATCAGTGAGAAAGAAATCGACCCGTGAATAATCTTCACACTTCAATGTTTTATATGCTTTTATCACGGTTTGCCGGATGATGGAAATTATCTCTTCTGAAACTTTGGCCGGCATTTCAAGCTTTGCACCTTTATCATCCACATATTTGGCATCGAAGGAATAAAAGTCATGCTGCTCCCCAATGATGATCTCTCCGGGATAGGAAGTTTCAGGGTCTGTATTTCCCATGACCGAGCACTCCATTTCCCTGCCTTTGATAAATTCCTCAATGATTATCTCGTTGTCATATTGAAAGGTATCCTCCAGGGCACTATAAAATTCTGATTCAATCCGTACTTTCGACACTCCGACCGATGACCCCGAAGCGACCGGTTTTACTATGAGAGGCAATCCGAGGTCATCTTTAACCTCATTAAATGAAATAGTTCCCTTTTGTTCAAAAGTATAATGCCGGAAACGGCTTACACGGATGCCGGCATCCCTTAAAAGTTTCTTTGCCACGACCTTGTCCATGGAAACGGCTGAACCTGTTACACCGGTTCCTACAATCGGAATATTAATGGTCTTGAACAATCCCTGGATGCTGCCATCCTCACCGTCATTTCCATGCAGTACGGGAAAAACAATATCGATTTCACCCAGGCTGCTTTTTTC
Organism: Cyclobacteriaceae bacterium; assembly: GCA_046703645.1. Lineage (GTDB taxonomy): Bacteria > Bacteroidota > Bacteroidia > Cytophagales > Cyclobacteriaceae > DATDPY01. Next base: position 1,983 of record JBJKSY010000319.1, on the reverse strand, counting down.
CTGCCTGCGTGAAAAAGGATGTCCATCCTGGCATAACCGAAGATCTACCGGGATGCCCGATCCAATGGCTAAAGTAAAGTCTTCCTGATAAAACCAGTTGCCTTCCTGGTCAATGCCAATCAGAACTGGCTCAAATCGATCCTTATCAAGGTTTTCAAATATATTCTTCGCCGACTTCAGTGAAACCTTATGTTCCACTGATTTTCCCCCATACAGGATAGCAACACGTAATTTCCGGTTCATATTAAAAATATTGAGGGCGAAAAGTTAATCATTTCATTGAAATTTACCGGACTGAAATTCAGAAATATAGACTCATTGTTTACTGGATCACAACCACCTTCCCCGAATAATTAAAGGAAGCCCCCCTGACATTCACGATATATAAACCCGACCTCTTTCCCTCAAGGTTGACCTGATAAGTCTGGTTCAATACGTCAGAAAGTCTATCTTCCTGGACAACCTGTCCCATAGGGTCATTAACTGAGAGATATCCGTTTTGTCGCTGACTTGTCCTGATTGAAACATAAAATACTTTACCCCGAACCGGGTTCGGGAAAATATATATGGAGGGCTGACTTTCGGCATACCTGGAACTGTAATCTGTCGTAAAAAATTCTATGTTGTCCAGGAAAAGGTTATTCCCGTTTCCGTTTAAACCGAGGAATGCGACTCTTACATTTTTCTGACCCACGAAGGCATCAAGATCAACAAAGAAATTCTGCCAGTCTGAAGTGGTTTTGGGAACCCAGGCATTCGATGAGGTAAGTTTCGATAAATTGGATCCGGAGGCTTCAAATACCGTATTATTGAAAGTCTCTCCGCAATCAGTCGACACTCTTACCTGAAGATCATCCTCAAAACCCTCATGCACGGCATATGAACTTGAAAAGGACAATCTGGCGACCAGGGCATCAGAGAAATCCAATACCGGGCTCACAAGCCAGTCAAGCTGTCCTCCGCCGGAATAATCGTAGTAATCAATCAAGGCAGAATAGTTAGGCTTCTGATCAATAGCCACGTTTGATATCTGCCAGGTGGTTTTATTGTCCGGGTTATAAACTGACCAGCCTCCGGATGTAATCAATCCCGATGAAAAATCATTTCTTTGAGGGATAAAATCCCTGCTGTCATCCGCAAGGAATTCCTTGCTGGCCTGGTTATTATCCGGATCAGGATCGGAAGTATCATTAACCTGCGAAATATTAAAGCTGATATTATGCTGACCATTCTGAAGACTGATATCAGGAAGGGATAAATTGGTGTAATCACCGGGTTTAAGGTTTAGCGTCATCCTGACCGGAGTTTGGGCGGTGTTATCAACGGAATAATTAACCAGCAGGGAGGAAATGGAATTGTTTCCCAGGTTACGCACACTGATCCCCGGAGAGGGAGAAATATTGCAGGAAATATCGGCCGGATCGTTGATATTGGTGATTGATATATCATTGACAAATCCTCCGGCCGGTATCAATCCCGGTGATGATAAAAGACTTTTTCGCCTGGGACTGTTTTCCAGTACGGTTCGCATCCGGAAGGTCTGATCGTTAGTAAAAATATTCATACACTGATCCCATGAATAATCCATATAATTATCATACATATCATCACTTCCGCATGAGAAAAATGTAGAGGACGTTGTGCAAGCATTATGGGAATCGGCCTGGTTCGGTGTGTCATTGCAATAATCCGTACCTGTGCAAGCTCCGCCATCATCCCCCCATATATGTCGTAGACTAAGGAAATGACCTATTTCATGAGTTGCAGTTCTTCCCAGATTATAATCCGGGCTCAAGGAACTGAAGGTTCCCTTGGCAGAAGATCCGAAAGCAATGTAGTTGATGACCACCCCATCGGTCAGGCTGTCATATGGCGGCAGGGACCCTGGAAGATCTGTAATCGGATATTGGGCATAACCCAGTATTCCCCCGGAAAGATTGCAGACCCAGATATTGAGATAGTCGTTGGCAGGCCAGTAACTCT
>JBJKSY010000318.1:0-2366 GCA_046703645.1 Cyclobacteriaceae bacterium | reverse complement strand
ATGAACTGGGAATAACATTGTTCGTTGCGTTTATTTTTATGCTCATATCTGCATTTACCGTTTTCTATTTTGAGGAGCTTGTCCAGCCGGAAAAATTTTCGAGTTTATTTGATGCGATCTGGTGGTCCCTGGCAACATTGACAACCGTCGGGTATGGGGATATCTACCCGGTAACAGTGGGCGGCAAAATGGTGGCCGGCTTTTTATCGATCCTGGGAATAGGGATTGTTGCGATGCCAACAGGAATTCTGGCCTCAGGAATCATGGAAAAAATAAGCCGGAAAAAAAATTATTGCCCTCATTGCGGAAAGGAAATTATATAGCACGGATTAGGTATTTGGATTTTCGAATCGAATAGGATGAAAGCCACCGAATTATACTCGAAACTCGACAGGGACTTCAACATAGAATTCCTTAAAGATGACTGGAGCTTTATGAAGTTCAATGAATTTATAACACCGGGTTTCAAAGACAGGTACATGGGGCTTGTATTGGATAATTCAACGGAGGTGAATAAAGTTTACACGGCTACGATTCCTGACCCTGATGTGCTTGATAAACTCCTTCAGAAGGGTGAAAAGGACGTATTATTGTTTTCCCATCATGCAATGTGCTATGAGCCGACGATCGAAGGCTTCCCTTTTTACGATATACCTGAAAATTATCTTTCAAAATTAAAGCAACAACGAATTTCTTTTTATATGCTGCATTCTCCCCTGGATAAAAATGGCGAATACTCGACCTCAGTCAGCCTGGCTAATCATTTAAAACTGGACATAACAGATGAGTTCTGTGAATACGAAGGTGTCAGGTGCGGGGTAGTATGTAAAACTGGAATAAAGACAGCAACGGGGCTTGCGGATCATGTCAGGTCATTGATAGACCATGAAATAAAACTGATTAAAAATGGAGCAGAGAGGATTTATAATGGCAGGGTTGCCGTGGTTGCCGGCGGCGGCAGTGTGGGATTTGCAGTTAAAGAGATTTCCGATCTCGGAATTAATATGTATATAACCGGAACAACCCGCCAGGTTCCTTCCATTGAGCCGATCCTGGAATTCCACAGGTTCATAAAAGATAAAAGGATAAATGTGATCGGTGCCACCCATTACACCACGGAAAAATATGCCTGTATTGCGATGTTGAAATATTTTCTTAAACTGGGACTCCCTGCAGAATTTATTGAAGGAAAATACTACTTGGAGGATCTATAAATATATATGCACAAACAGAACCTTATTATAATGAAGTATATAATTTTAAATCTTAAAAACATGAAAAAATTATTTTTATCTATGCTCCTGTGCATGATCAGCATCCTTGCTTTTTCACAGGACAGCAAAAATGTTGAAATATCGAAACTGGTCGTCAACAGCTTTCAGAAGAATGAATATTCCAAAATACTTGAAACTTTTGACCAGACAATGAAGACTGCATTGCCCGTTGAAAAGTTAAAAGAAGTCTGGGACCAGTTAAATGCTCAATGCGGCAAATTTCAGAGTTTCTCGGATATCACGTCCGGGAAAATCCAGAATTACGATGTGACCTATACTTTATGTCATTTCGAAAAACTGAATCTGAAAATGAAAACGGTATTCAATTCCGATCACCAGATCGCCGGATTGTTTTTTATAAAAGAAGATCAGCAGTAATTCCATTCTGCCGCAAATCTTCAGGTGGCCGTGAGCAAAGTAAGGGCCCCATATTGGCTCAAGGTCTTTAAGAGGCACTGAGCGAAAGAAGGACTTGTGCCAATAGATTTAACCATTAAATGTTGCAGTAACAAGCTGGGTGTCCATGTATTCCCTGATCTCATGAATCCTGCCTTCAGCTATCCGGCAGACCCAGCAATAGTTATTAAAGTATTTTTTGCCATTGAGAGTAAAATTTTCTCCCCTTGCCTCAACAACCACATATTCACCGTCTGCAATGAAATTTTCTGCGATCGCTTTAAAAGGAGGTACCAGGGTGGCCCCGACGGACTTCCATAATTCATCCACCACGGCTCGTTTTCCAGTAAATTTTTTTGCCCATGGCCCTGATCCCATCCATGTCCATACCATATCATCGTCCATGGCATCCAGGAAATGCCTTAAGTTTCCTTTTGCCAGTTCAATAAAGATGTTTTGCATCAGTTCTTTGTTGCCCGGTGAATTCATTTTGAAAGGTTTTTAATTCAGATTTATATTGATAATTATTTAATCAGTTATACCCGCGAATTTGTATCGGAAAACCATAAGACCGTTTCACATCTTTATTTCGTTCTGAAACAGATGTAAGGATGAACGATGGAATGATCCGTTTCAAGGAATTCAACTATTTCAGTTGCCTGCAGTCGAAAGATCTTCATTGTGCCGGGAAGAAAC
>JBJKSY010000317.1:0-10849 GCA_046703645.1 Cyclobacteriaceae bacterium | reverse complement strand
GAATTCAGTTTTGAATATTGTTAATGATTCCGCTCCGATGCACATGGCATCTGCTATGAATGCCCCGGTATGTGCTGTTTATTGTTCGACGGTTCCGGGATTCGGATTTGGCCCGCTTTCGTCGCATTCCTATATTGTTGAATTCAGGGAAGACCTTTCTTGCCGGCCCTGCGGAATCCATGGTAAAAAAACCTGTCCTAAAAAACATTTCCGTTGCGCCCGGGGAATTGACACGGGGGAAATCAGGGCAATAGTCGAAAGGGAAATGGCATCCAATCCCTGAATCATTTTCTATAAATTGTAATTCCATATACAACGATCCGATTAATACATGAATTAATTCCATTATCGCTGAATATTTGATCACGCTTTTTCGGAATAATTTTTGTAAAATTTAATATCCATCCTCATCGCGGAAATAAAGAAAATCATATTCCCTTAGCAATGAATAGACTTTTGCGATGGGAAGACCCATTACATTAAAATAGGAACCTTCGATACGTTCAATGGCAACCATACCGATCCATTCCTGAATACCGTACCCCCCGGCCTTGTCGAATGGCCTGAAATGGTTCACATAGTATTCGATTTCCTTCGGCTCCATATTTCTGAAAAAAACAGTGGTGGTATCATAGGCGGTTATGAAATGACCACTTTGTCCGAGACAGATGCCGGTAATTACTTCATGTTGCCTGCCTGAAAGCTGATTCAGCATTTGAACGGCTGCTGACCGATCTTCCGGTTTCCCGTAAAGTATACCGTCATGCGCTACGATTGTATCCGCTGTCAGAAGAACCTCATCTGCATAGTTTGCAGACAGTGTCCGGGCTTTCTTCTCAGCGAGATATACTGCCGCTTCAGCGGGCTCCATCGTTACCGGAAAACTTTCATCAAGGTCGATTGAATTTACAGAAAAATCAATTCCCAGACTTTTAAGCAATTCCATCCTTCGCGGAGATTTGCTGCCGAGGACCAAAGGATATCTCAGAAGAAGCTTCATGTTATTTTTAGCGGCTCAAACTTAATCAAAGACTGAACCAATGTAAAAAATCAAAAACGATAAGGAATGAATATAAACCTATATTTTAAAGGTGCCTGATAGGAAAAAGGGAGCTGTTTATTATATGAAAATCATCTTAAATTCAGTCATTTTAAGGTTTTTTGACAATAATATTCTTTTTGGACCTGCAGGCTTTTAGCTTATAAACATTCCTGTTAAATTTATAACCAAATACCGCGCAGGATACACCATGAGATTTCCTTTTCTGAAATGTTCCCTGATGGCCATTGCCATTTGGCTGTTATCATGTCCGTCCGTGTTAAGCCAGAACCAGACTTCAGGTAATGTCAATGCGGGTCCTTCCGGGGCCGTCAAATTGCCGGGATCCATCAATAACGGACAGGATAAGAATTGGGCCCCATCAGTAACTGCCGATGGCAAACTCATGGTTTTCGAATCTGAACGTTCCGGTAAAATGATGATTTTTGAATCGGGTCTTGAAGATAACGGAACCTGGTCGCAACCCCGTTCAATCGATTCCATTAATTACTTCTGCGACAGTACGGGAATTGAAGGGCCATTTATTTCTTATGATGGCAATCAGATTTACTTTTCAATGCCGTCGAAAGGGAATATCGGGAATGAAGATATTTATTGCTCTGACCGCAAACAGGATTATTGGAGTAAACCTTTCAAGCTATCGCCGGACATCAATACGCCGGAATACGAAGGTTATCCTTCGGTAAGTTCCGATGGCGGGACTCTGTATTTCAACAGGGTCAAAAAGGATTTCAAGGATAAAAATTTCACAGGTACCTGCTACGTCTTATATTATGCCCGCAAGGATCCGGAAGGAAAGTGGCAAACTCCGGAACCTGTCCCTTATCCTGTAAATCTTCATTGCGACAAGGCACCACGAATTCTTCCTGACAATCATACATTGATTTATTCCTCGTTTCGCCCGGGTTCAGCCGGTAATTATGATCTCTATGAATCAAAAGTAAATACGGATGGTGAATGGTCGGATCCGGAACCGCTTACTTTCCTGAATACTCAGCAGGATGATCAGTTGGTCACCGTTCCGGCTGAAGGCAAAATTCTTTATTTCAATTCCGGAAATGATCTGTGGTCATACCCAATTCCGGAAAAATTTCAGCCGCAGAAAACTATAATGGTTCAGGGGATTATTAAAGATGCCGATTCCGGCAAAGGAATTGGTGCTGAAATCAGTGTATCAGATAAGGCAACTACGGGCGAAGTAATGACCTTGCATAGTAATGAAGAAACCGGCAGGTATTCATTGGTTGTGCAAACGGGAAAGAATTACCAGGTTGAAATACGCAAACCCGGATATTCAGTAAACACCTTTGCCCTGGATCTTCGCCCGGTAACAAAGTATAAAGTGATTTCAAAGGATGCCGGACTTTTCCATACGGTAAAACTGGAACTCAAAGCACAGGATGCCGATCTTTCACTTCCACTGCCGGCGAATATTACAGTGATTAACCGGAACACCGGAAATACGGTCTTTTCAGGAAAATTGGATACATTGAAAAATTTTCTCCGTATGGAGCTACCGCTGGGAGGGGTATATGAGATCAAGGGTTCCCTTGAAAACTTCAGTAGCCAAAGCCTGGAAATTAATCTTGACCGCCCTGTGTGTTTCATGGACATGGAAGAGACTCTCAAATTGACTCAAAAGAAAATAAATGTTCCTGTAAATATTTCGGATATTACTACAGGCTCAAAAGTTGACGGACATATCACCTGCACCGATCTTTCGAGAGCGGAAACACTGGAGTTGAATTCCAACGAAATGGTATCCTTGAGAATTGGCGATACCTATGAAATTGAAGCCTTTGCAGACAAGGGATATTTCTTTGGTTTGGCCCGCATTGAGGTTCAGGGATCAGGGCTAAAACTTTTGAACGTTTCTTCACCGGGTGCAGCACAGGTGGAAGGCGGAAACCTGGAATTCAGACTGACTTCCCTTGCCCGGAATTCTATCCTGATTTTAAGTGATGTCCGGTTTGATAAAAATACTTCCCGGCTGTTGCAGTCTTCGTATCAACCGCTTGATATGATGACAAAACTTTTGATTCTTTATCCGACACTGCGACTCGAAATTGACGGGAATACTGACAATTACGAATCGGCTTCCTATGACATGGCTTTGTCGCAGAAACAAGCTCAATGTGTTGCCGATTATTTTATTTCAAACAGTATTTCGGGAAAGAGACTCAAAGCGGCTGGTTTTGGGAATGCTCATCCCGTAAACACCACAAACCCGGAAGAAAACGGGAGCGGTAATAACCGGATAGAATTCAAGGTCCTTGAATATTTAAATTAAAATTGATGTTACGAAATATCAGAATTGGCATCCTGTCAACAATCTTTTTGGGCGTATTTATAAACGGCCGTTCACAGGACCTGAGCTTCAAGGATATATTTCCCTTTATCGAAACGGGCAATTATGCGGAGGCGGTTCCCCGTTTAAAGGCTTATTTAAAGGAAGAACCCGATGACCCGGCAGCCAATCTCCAGTTGGCAGTGATCTTTAAAAAACGGTTCGAGAAATATCATCCATTGAACCAATACCACGATGCAATAAATAACGCCAATGATGCGAAAACCTATTTTTTAAAAGCGGGACTTAATATCGATGAAAAGGAAATCAGAAGAAACGGTAAAAAATATTACACAAATTTTGCCAGGCCTGATTCCAGAGGAAAACTGGATGTGACCTATAATGATGTGAAAGCCTATATCGATTCATCCTATATCGAAATAGATAATTTCCTCAGATCAATGCCTGATATCTATACAAACTTTACCTCTGCAGTATCTTATTATGATCATGCTGCCGGTATCTACGATTCCCTGGCAGCAGTAAATGACAATATCAGCGACCTGCTGATCTCATTTGACGGAGATATTGACGGACGCCTCGTCTTAATGAAAAATTACTATGATTCCTGTGTTTACTTCCTCAAAAAATATCTCGATGAAACCGCACTGTTCCCTATTTACAGAAACCAGCAAACTTTGAAAACTAGGGAGATTAAGGTATTCAGACTGGACGGGACCGGAACCGGGAACCCCGGGTTCATGGATTCCACGATCTACCTGTGGGATTATGGTTCCTGGGCCGACAAAATCCGTGAAAAGGGTAACGGGGAAATCAGCAATCTCAATAAATCACTGTTTGCAACGGAGGAAAAATTACGTGCGGGAATTGAATTGCTTTCCGATCCTGGGAAGTTGGGAAATACAGAACCTGATCTCACCAACCCGGATGCTGACCTTATTATCAAATTAAGAAACTATGACCAGAACTCAGTTTTAATTTCCCTGCTGCAATACCAGGAAAGGAAACAGGACCTGCTATTGCATGAACTAAATGATCATAAAATACATCAAGACACCCTTTTCCGCGCCGATGAAGGATCTTTATCGGTGAATTATGCTCAATTATTTCAAAAGAGCCTTGAATGCAAAGATTTATTGAACAGGATGGAGGAAAAGAGCCAGGAGTCGGACCTCAGGAACTACAAGGCATTCATTTTTAAATTTTTTTCGGGCTCAGCAGGTTTCCGGCAATACCTGAAAGATGAGGAGAACTTCACCTCAAATTCTATTAATTCATTTTCTGAGAAGCTGGAGGATCTTACGAAACCTGAAATGCCTGATCGGGGGGATTCGGCTTCTTATGCTGTTTTTAATAAAATTAGAATCCCTCTCTTTATAACAAAAATGGATCCTTCAAGCCTGAAACAGGATGAGACCTATTCACTTGAACTCCTTCGAACCCCGGAAAACGGGATGTTGATTTCCGGAATTATACAACCCAAAAAAGGCAATGGCTCGGTAAATGCATTCCTGGCAAAGATCGATTCGGTCAAAAATGACAAGTGGATGACTACCGTGACTGACTCTGCCATCGATAATAAAAGGATCGTTTTTAACAGGGTGGCAGCCTTGAGTCTTGCCTCAAAGGGTTATGCCGTAATCCTGAATTCCAAGATAAAGGACGACAGTACGGCCACAAATAGTTACCATCTCATAGGTGAGGACGGCAGGAACCTGGTAAACGCAAATCTTCCGGAATCGGATTGGCCCAGTCAGATTCAGTTTAACGGCAATACGCGAACCTGTATTGTAATTTTCAAAGGCAGAAAAGCCGAGGCATTGGCGGATAATGAGGAACCCTTCACCTGGGCCATCCTGGATGAAAACGGGATCGAAAAAAATAAAAACCAGGCTTCGCTGGCAGGAAATATAGCATTCGTATCCGGGCTTGGAAAAGGGTACCTGGTTATGGGAAATTATACAAAATTCACCGGACCGGATCAGGCTGAACTTGACCCCGGGAAACATGGTGATTGGGCATGTTTCGGCCTGTTACTCGACCAGGAAGGCAAGGTGATCAAGACTGCATCTTTTGCGGGTAAAGTTGACTGCCATTTGTACGGTCTGCGGATGATCAACGATAATTTCCTGAGCCTGATATTGCAGCATGGAAAGTATATGCCGGGATCACACATAAATATTTCCCGGAATGATATGGATCATTATCTGTTAAATGGGAAGCTGGAAATCCTCAATAAAAATATCAGATAATATTTTTACCGGTTCCTGATGCCAGGTATAATTTAATGTGATTTTACCCAATTCCTTGCATTGACAAACGCCTCAATCCAGGGACTGATTTCATCCTTCTCCCGGTTATCAGGGTAGTATCCCCAATTCCACGGATAAAGCGATCGTTCAAGATGAGGCATAATTGCCAGGTGCCTTCCGTTATGGGATGCAATGCAGGCAGTACCGTATTGTGATCCGTTCGGATTGCCAGGATATTCCTTGTAATGGAATTTGGCCGGAATATGGTATTCATTTTCATTTAAATTCAATTCAAAACGTCCTTCGCCATGAGCCACCCAAGCTCCCAGGCGCGAACCGGCCAGGCTGGAAAGCATGACAGAGTGGTTCGAAAGAATGTCCATTGAAATGAACGATGATTCAAATTTGCCGGAACTGTTAACTCTCATCCTGGGCTTTTCCTGCATATCCGGATAAATCAGTCCCAGTTCAACCATGAGCTGGCAACCATTACAAACTCCCAGGCTTAAAGTATCATCACGGCGGTAAAAATTATCAAGGGCCTGCTGGGCCTTGGGATTGTAAAGAAATGCTCCCGCCCATCCTTTTGCAGAACCCAGTACATCGGAGTTGGAAAACCCGCCGACAAATACGATGAAATGAACATCCTCCAGTTTTTCCCGGCCACTGATAAGATCCGTCATATGAACATCCTTCACATCAAATCCTGCCAGGTACATCGACCAGGCCATTTCCCGGTCACCGTTTACCCCTTTTTCCCGTATAATGGCGGCTTTGATACCGGTAGGCTTACGACGGTTTTTCTGAATTTCAAATTGAGAAATTTTTCCTATAAAATGGGAGGGGAAGATAAACTCCAGCGGTTGATTTTTATATTGTTTGTATCGAATATCGGCATGATCGTTTTTTGACTGGTAGCGATCCAGCAACCACGAAGTTTTAAACCAGATGTCCCTGAACTCTTTCACATCGAGTTCTTCATTGAATTCATTATGCCGTATTCTGACTACGGGTTGATCCAGAGTTTTTCCTATTATTCTGAACGAAAGTCCATTGGATTTAAGAGAATCTATGACAGGGCCATTTTCACTGGCCTGGATTATTACACCGGGCTTTTCGCTGAACAGTATCCTGACCGGATCGTCATCTTCAAATGATGAAAGGTCAATATCCATGCCGGTATTTAGTGAAGGGAATGTCATTTCAAGCAAAGTGGTGATCATGCCGCCGGAGGAAATATCATGGCCGGCTGATATTACTCCTTCCTTTACCATTTCCTGGATAACCGAAAATGCTTTTACAAGATAAACGGTGTCTTTTATTCCGGGAACCGTATTACCTATATTTCCCATTAACTGTCCGAAGCTGCTGCCGCCGAGGTGGAATTTATCCAGGGAAAAATCGACATAAATTAACAGAGATCCCCGTTGATGCTTCAATACGGGTTCAACTACACGGGTAATATCGGATACTTCCGCTGCAGCAGATACAATCACTGTTCCCGGCGATAGCACAGGTTCCCCATCAGGATATTTCTGGGTCATGGAAAGTGAATCCTTGCCCGTCGGCACATTGATCCCGAGTGCGATGGAAAATTCACTTAATGCTTTAACACCTTCATAAAGCCGTACATCTTCTCCGGGATTTTTGGATGGCCACATCCAGTTGGCACTCAGGGAAATTCCCTTAATTCCGTGCGTTAACGGGGCCCATATAATATTTGTCAAAGCCTCGGTCACGGAAAGCTCTGATCCTGCCCTGACATCAATAAGACCGGAAACGGGTGCATGCCCGAGGGAAGTTGCTATTCCGGCCTGCCCGGTATAATCGAGACTTACGACTGCCAGGTTATTTAAAGGAAGCTGAAGCTTGCCACAGGTCTGCTGCTTTGCCACCTTACCTGTTACCGACCGGTCTACCTTGTTGGTAAGCCAGTCTTTGCAGGCAACTGCCTCCATCTGCAGCAGGGATCCAAGGTATTTCCTGAATTCATTAATATTATACCGGGCTGGAGCGAATGTCGTTTTCTGTGCCTGGTCCCTGATGATCGTCCGGGGCGGTTTTCCGAACAGATATTCGATTTTCCAGTTGATAGGTTTTTCACCGGTCTTCCTGTTATCAAATAACAGGTTCCTGTCACCTGTAATGGAACCTACTTCATAATATGGGGCCCTTTCCCTTAGGGAAACATTTTTAAGATATTCTTTCTTTTCGGTTGAAACAACCATGCCCATTCTTTCCTGTGATTCATTTCCAATGATTTCCCTGGCCGAAAGTGTGGGGTCGCCGATAGGGAGCTGGTCAAGGTGAATTGTTCCCCCCAGTTCTTCGGCAAGTTCTGAAAAGCAATTCAGATGCCCCCCGGCCCCATGATCATGAACAGTAATCAGAGGATTCTTATCTGCTTCCGTCATGGCACGGATGGCATTGTATACCCGTTTTTGCATTTCAGGGTTGGCACGTTGTACGGCATTTAACTCGATGGAGTTACCGTATTCACCGGTAGCAACGGATGATACCGCACCACCCCCCATACCGATCCGGTAATTATCCCCGCCAAGCAGGATGACCTGGTCATTGGCAGAAGGTTTCCCTTTTGCACTTTCCGACTTTTTCCCGAACCCGACACCGCCGGCAAGCATGATTACTTTGTCATAACCATAGAATGTGTTACTATTCCGGAATTCAAAGGTGAAAACGCTTCCGCATAACAAGGGCTGACCGAATTTATTCCCGAAATCACTGGCGCCGTTAGATGCTTTTATCAATATATCAAGGGGTGTCTGGTAAAGCCAGTTCCTTGCTTTTGTATATTTTTCCCATGGCCTGTTTTCTTCCAACCGTGAATAGGAGGTCATATAGACGGCGGTCCCTGCAAGGGGTATACTTCCTTTTCCTCCGGCCATACGGTCCCTGATTTCTCCGCCTGAGCCTGTTGACGCACCATTGAAAGGTTCAACCGTAGTAGGAAAATTATGAGTTTCTGCTTTCAGGGAAATCACCGATTCGAAATCACTGATGGAAAAATAATCGGCCCTGTCCTGGAGTACCGGTGCAAATTGCTGAATAACAGGACCCTGCAGGAAGGCCACATTGTCCTTATAAGCGGAAACGATTAGGTTGGGATTTTCTTCGGAAGTTCTCCGGATCAACCTGAACAAAGATTCCGGCATTTCCTTGCCGTCCAGTATAAAAGTCCCGTTAAAGATCTTGTGTCTGCAGTGTTCCGAATTTACCTGAGAAAACCCGAATACTTCGCTGTCGGTAAGCTTCCTTCCCAGTTCCCTGCTAACTCCTTCAAGGTAACCGATTTCTTCATCACTCAATGCAAGGCCTTCGGATTCATTATAGGCCTTTAAATTGTCGATAAAAATTACCGGATCCGGTTGATGATGAATGGTAAAAATTTCCTGGTCCAGATTCTTATATAAAGCCTGAAGCATCCGGTCAAAGGAGGTGTCGGGAGTTGCCTGTTTGAATTCCTCAATCCTTGTTATACCCTGGATACCCATATTTATCGTTATTTCCACTGCATTGGTGGACCAGGGCGTAATCATTTCCTTTCTGGGACCGGTAAAATATCCCTCCAGGGATTCAACAGGAAGGTATTTGCCCTCAAAGAGCCATTCAAGCTTTTTTAAGGAATCATCCGTAAAAGAAACATTACTTTCTGCAACGTACAATACCTTATTCTTTCCTTGAAAAAATGAGATCATAGTAGGGTAAAGGATTGGTGAAAATTCGGATGCAAAGGTATATAATGCATCATGAAATTACGTGGTTGATCAACGAAAATGAAGCGGATGCAGATCAGGAAATACTGAATATTCAGTTCCTTTTTTTCAGTCCCCTGTAAACGAGATAAAGGATGAACAAAATCCCAAGGACGAGGAATCCCCAGGAAATTTCGGAGTAATATTTCTGTAAAAGGTCCTTCTGTGAATATAAAAAGTATCCCAGCAGGGCAAGAATGATATTCCAGAGGGTTGACCCGATAAGGGTATAAACGATGAAATCCGCCAGGTTCATCCTGGAAAGACCGGCCGGAAGGGATATGAGCTGACGTATGGCAGGAACAAATCGGCCTATCAGGGTAGAACTTTTGCCATGATCGTTAAAATAGATTTCAGCCTTCTCAACTCCCTTTTTATCAATCAGCATCATGGCTGCCAACCGCGTATCGGCAAGCCTGTAAATGATTTTCCTGCCGAGCCATAAGGCTATAAAATAGTTAAATAAGGCCCCAATAAGTGCACCTAACGTTCCCGACAGAATGACAACGTATATATTAAGTTCCCCGAGCGCTGCTTTATAAGCAGCCGGGGGGATAACGATTTCACTGGGAAAAGGAATGAATGAACTTTCAATGGCCATCAGGAGCATAATAGTCCCGTAACTTATATGATTGAGATACCACTGGGTTATGTCCAGAACAAGCTGCTGCATTCAGATTTTTTTTTGGAAGTGTAACCTTGCTTGAAAAGAAAGGGCTCAGTAAATGAATTAAATATAAGGGCAGAAAAGGGAGCCTGTGGAAAATACTGAGTTTTCTTGCCGGAAAACATCTCAGGATAATCAAATGATCCTGATTTCGCATTTCAATTCTTCACGGATCTTTTTTTCAAAGGCTCCCGGTTTTTCCTTGCTGAAAAGAAGCCGGCCCATCAATCCTTCATTTGCCATGGAATGTCCGACAATTACCAGGTCCGCATTATGCTTTTCCACCTGTGCCTTCATAATTTCCATGAATTTCCCCGTTGCTTCTTCCTTCGATATCTTTTCCCTGGCAATACCTTTTTCAGTAGCTTTATCTATCGCGGCTTCAAGGATTACTTCGCCTACATGTTTCATCCCGGATTCGAGGTCTTCGATATCCCCTTCACTAACATCGCCTCCTTTTTCGAGAAGCTCAATATCGATGATGTGCAGGAAAATCAGGTCGGCATTATTCTCTTTAGCTATTTCAATTGCTTTGTCCTCGGCAATTTGTGATTCCTTGGATCCTTTGGTAGCACAAATTATTTTGTTAAATGACATATTGAAACATTTTTTAATTTAAATGATTACCATTATCCGCAACAACGGTCAACCTTGCACACATCGGCAATTTAAAAATTATTACCGAAATTATCTGCAAGTAAATCCAAATACTGAGAGAAATTTTCCGAATCTTAATTCACGTCAGTACAAATGCGGCATCACGAATACCAGGTACAAAGTCGAAATGAT
>JBJKSY010000316.1:0-4681 GCA_046703645.1 Cyclobacteriaceae bacterium | reverse complement strand
TACCTCCGGGCAAAAATTAAGCTCTGTGTTGACAGGCAGATAAACTATCACGAACAAGAGTGCAAAGAATGGACCTGCCTAAGGTAAAGAATTGCTTCCTGCAAAATTTAATATTCATCAACGGCTTTTAATCTTCCCGCTGCCTCTGATAGAACCTTTCTGGCTCCTGCTGACATTGATAAAGGCGTTACCGCTTCGCGAAATCTGGCTGGCGAAACAGACTTCAACGAAAAATGCAGCCTGGAATTTTTCTTCCATAAGATTTTCGTTCTTATTCTGGCAGCCAGCGATAATGAAAAGAACCAACAATAATAAGATTCGAATTTTAATCTAAACCTTGATACATTATATATTCATCATATTTGCTGAACCCTACTTTTTGATTTAAATCCAAATACCGGGGATCATTTTTAAGGAACTGAAACGAGGGTTCGATTTTCAACCACGTCATTTCAGGACTCCTGTTATTAAAGGCTGATTGAAGGAATTTTAAGGTTTCTTCTTTATTTTCAAGGAATCCATAATATAATGCCAGGAAATAATCCGGGCTCCCCGCAGTCGGGTTGTTAAGCATATTCATTAACTTTTTTATAAAAGTGGCCGCTTTAACGACATCCCCTTTCTTTGTATAGAGAATTGACATATCCAAATACCATCTTGGAAATTCAGGTACCTTATTTTTCCTTAAATATTCATCATGTGATTCCAGGTATTTATGTGCAAGATCAAGTGAATCCATATGTAATAAAGTAAAAGCGGAAGCTTCAAAAGCATCCGGCGACAGTAGCGTTCCCTGCTTGCACATATTGATAGATCCTTCGTAATCCTTGATATAGTAATAAAAATTTGCAAGCCAGGAACTTGGCATCCAATAGGCAGGGGATATCTCGTATGATCGGATTATTTCATTCAATGATTCATTGAATCTTCCCAGGCCCATAAGCATGTTGCCATAAAAGCCATGATTCCACAGATCATTATGATTCAGCTGAATGCTTTTTTTAAATTCCTCTTCAGCTTTAATAAAATCCCATTCATACCAAAAATAAATACCACCCAGGACCCAATGTGGAGTGGATAGCTCAGGATCCAGACTGATTGCCTTTAAGGCAGCTGCCCGGGCTCTTTTTACAGTATTTTCAATATTAAGCTGGCCTGTATAATTTGAGGAAAAAATAAGATAGGCACTATATAAGGCATAAGCTTCCGAATAATTACCGTCTAATTGAATGGCCCTCTCCGTCAAACTTACTGCCTCTTTAATTTTAAAAGAATTGAATAAAAAGGATGCCTTTTTTATAAGATCGTAGGCTTCCAGGTTTTGTGTGATTTTTTTATTTAACCGGATCGACTTCGAACCGGATAACCTTGTTCTTAAACTTGAAGCTATTTTTAGTGCAATGTCTGATTGAATTAATAAGATGTCATCAAAATCCCTGTCGTAGACGTCTTGCCAGATAGTTTTATCATTTTCAGTATTAATCAGGTTGACCAGTATCCTGATTCTATTGCCTGATTTCCTGTAACTGCCTGTAAGAATGGTACCGACACTTAGTTTTTCAGCGATTTCCGGGATGGTCATGTTCGTATTTTTGAATCCCATTACCGAGTTTCTTGAAATAATGTTTTCAAAATCACTTATCTGTCCGAGGGTATATATAATTTCTTCTGTGAGGCCATCACACATATATTCCTCGCCGGTATCACCCGACATATTTTCAAAAGGAAGAACGGCAATTGATTTTTCATGTTTTGCAGATATCAAGGAGCTGGTCCTACTTTCACTAATTATTGCGGATTCCTCTTCTTTTACGCATTTATCCCATAATACCTTATAGGTATCTACCGAACTATTCACATTTTTCAACACCTTTTGTCCTGCAAATTCGGTTATGATATTCGATTTATTTTTAACCTCACGGAATACCGTATCAGAGATAATAATTTCACCCTGAGCGCAGCTTTCCTGTAACCGGGAAGCTATATTGACACTGTCCCCAAAGACATCGGAACCAGCAAAAATCATTTCTCCTTCATTAATTCCTATTTTTAATGGAATATTCTGTTCTTTACAGGCTTTCTGAATTTCAATAGCACAACGGACTGCTTCGGAAGCCAATGAAAAATTTGACAGTGTTCCGTCACCGATTTCCTTGATTAAATTTCCCCTGAATTGTTTGATGAACTTTTCATGGATCATGTGGTTATTTTTAAGCATATCGAAAGCTTCATCCTCGTCGGAACCCATCAGGGAGGTGTATCCGGCAATGTCGGTGAACATGATAGCTGCATGGCGGCGATCTTCGGGCATGATAAAAAAATTCAAGGCTTTAAAAAATCAATCTTTCACATCCCGATACGGTAAGAAAGGTAGTTAAATTGCGGAATTTTTCTATATAATTTTATTTGTTTTATAACAGAATCACTTATAAATTCCTGGAAATTCAGAAAGTTTTTAAGCTATCAACCGAACAGGACAAAGGAAATCTTAAGTTTAAATATCAATTTTTACGAAATATTTTTCATCTGCTTTTAATCTTCCCGCTGCCGCTGATGTCTACCGAAATCTGAGGCTGCCCGGCATAAGTAATTGTTCCACTTCCGCTGATGGAACCTTTCAGGCTCCTGCTGACATTTATGAAGGCATTGCCGCTTCCCGAAATATTACAGGTGACTTCCTGCGCTTCCAGTCCGTAACAATATATATTTCCCGAACCGGATATATCCAGGTTCACCTGGCCTGCCGTACCTGCTGCTGAAAGTTTGCCAGATCCGCTGATATCAAGGAATAACTTATCCGCATTAAAAGTTTCCATCGCGGAAACTTCTCCGCTCCCCGATATGGAAACCGACTGCAATTGATCAAACCCGGATAGAAGGGATATATTCCCGCTCCCGTTTACTTCAAGTGCATTAAGCGCAGGCATGAAAATCCGTACTGTGGCGGATGAATTATTAAAATTTAATGACCGCGGATCGTGCCGGATTATGAGTGTTCCTCCCCTGGTAATTGTTGCAATATGAGGCACCAGGTTTTCATGGTCGCTAACCTCTACACGGAAAATACTGTCCTTCGTGACTTCGACCTTCGCGGCCATATCCAATTCAATATTACTGAAACCGCTTACCGGCCTCTCTTCGGAAACTATGCTGCCCGAACCGTATACTCCGAAGAAATTGTCGCTGCAGGAATAAATAAGGAGTAATATTACTGCTGAAGCTAGGTTAATTATAAAATTCTTTTTCATGATCTTTATTTTTTATTGTTATCACTTTTTATGGTTTAATTCTCCCGGAATACATCAACAATGAATGCTTCTGGATCTTAAGGTTTTCACCGGCAGACTCAGAATCTTATCCCCGCATTCAAACCCGGGCTTATGCTCAGGTGTGTATTGCGCGAATCATGTTTATAAAAGACAAAACGAGGAGCAAAGATGCTTCCTGAAGGACCTCCGTCTGAATCTGTCAACCGCGATATCATCACATTCACGGATGTTCCGGCATATAATTCAAGCCCGTTAAGGATCCGGTAAGACAGGTCCAGCCTGAGCCTGTTCAGCATATTCAGCCTGTCCGTCCAGGATTCATTTTCATTCAGGTGGGTGGAGGTCAGATCGATATTAAAGGCAAGCCTCTCATTTACCGGGACCAGCGTTCCCAGACCGTATGTAACACCCCAGACCGGTTGGTTATTTTTCAGCCGGTACCCGATGGAAAAAATATTATAAAGCCTGGAAGTTCCTGTTTTAAAGGTGATATTGCCGAACAAAGTTTCATTGAATCCGACTTCAACCCTCCGGTATCCGTGCCTGACAATGCTCAGGAAGCCCAGGGGAATGCCCTTTCCGATGCTGTCGGAATAATTTATGAAACCGAGCTGCATACCGTTAAGGGTTTTAGCATAATTCACCAGGCCTCCGACCTGCAGTCCCCTGAATTCTTTAGTTGTAATGCTGGCAATGCCACCCACCTGCAGGCCGCTGAATTTATTTGTAGTAACATTCAGGATCCCAGCAGCCTGTACTCCCCTTTGTTCATATAAAGTAACATTTGTGATTCCCGCCAGCTGGGTACCTTTAAAAGAGCCCAGGTTAACATTCGTTATACCGGATGCTGCCATGCCCTTGCCGTCTTTTTGTGTAAGGTTGACCAGGCCGGCCCCTAGAATTCCCATTGAATTATTATGGTCGGTATTAACAAGCCCGGCTAGCTGCAGACCCCTGAAATTTCCTGAAGATATATTAAACAGGCCGCCGCTCTGGATCCCTGAAAATGGCCCGGTCACAATATTTCCGATCCCGGCACATTGGAATCCATTAACAGGTCCCCGATCGTCATTAACAAGGCCACCGGCTTCAATGCCCCGGGTCCCCCCGGAAATACCGGCCAGGATATTCAATGAAAAATTATTTGAGAAATGAAGGGCTTCGCCCCCATTGGTTCCCATCGGGTAAATAAAAGTTACCTGAACATGCCGCTGTGTTTGAGTGGAATCCGGTCCCGATGCGAATACAGGATTCGAGGTAATAATCACAAAAACGATCAGACCGGCGAATATGCCGGCGATCAGGAAGCGTTGTCTTAAAAGTGGGTTCTTGTTGTCCATGATTTTAATTTTAATTCAAACCAAAGACAACCCGGGAGAGAAATACCCCTATTGTCAGGAGAAAATTTTAAT
>JBJKSY010000315.1:0-2959 GCA_046703645.1 Cyclobacteriaceae bacterium | reverse complement strand
CTTGGATTTCAGTGGGCAGGGAAAGATGCAATCGGCCCTGCTCATGATGAATATCCCGATATTCCCCTCATGGAAACGGAATCGGAATGCGGCGACGGTTCCAATGACTGGAAAGCTGCTGAATATACCTTCGGCCTTATCAGGCAATACCTGGATAATGGAGCCAATGCCTATATGTACTGGAATATGATCCTCGACCAGACCGGGAAAAGCCAGTGGGGCTGGAGGCAGAATTCACTTGTAACCATCGACAGGGACACAAAAAAAATTACCCTGAACCCGGAATATTATCTATTCCGGCACATTACCCAATTCGTGAAACCGGGAGCGGTGAAACTTACAACACACGGATCAAGAAAAAACGTGCTGGCCTTTAAAAATCCTGACAACCAGGTGGTTATCGTGATATTTAATCCCAACTCGGATCCGGATGATTTGGTAGTAAGTACTCCGGGAGGAAATTTCAGGGTCACCCTCGAACCGGAATCCTTTAATACTTTTGTATACATGGCAAAAACACAATCCTGATTAATAGAGAAGGAAAATTTTTTTCTGCCGCCCTTAAGAAGTAAGCATTGTTGTAGCTTGAATGCTGTCCGGGGGTTAGTAACTTTGCAAAGAAAAGAATTCCCAAAATCCGAAATTAATTATGGTTCAGTTATTAACCCGGGGGGAAAGAAAGACAAGAAGAAAAAATGCCTTTCGTTTTGTCAGCATCTCCTTCCTGATTTTTCTGGCTGTCATCTGGGCAGGCATGTTCTGGCAATCCTTCAGCCGGCAGAATGAAAAAGCGGCGATTTCAGACAAGAAGGGTCCCGGGAAATTCAGGTTCGAATTCCGTCAGGTGAAAGATTCCGATAAAGTGGATCTTTATATTAACGGCAAATTTTTTACGGCCTACTGTTACAACGAACACCTCAAGAAACCTATTCTTTTCCCCGTACTGACTGCCTCGGGCAAAACCGTCACCAGGGGATATCCCCTGGCTCCAAGGCCTTTCGAGCCGGTCGACCACCCCCATCATTACGGCATTTCCTTTACTTATGGCGATGTGAACGGACTGGATTTCTGGAGCAACACCGACAGTGTTCAGGGTGACATGAAAATGCACTACGGAACTATCGTACAGGAATCATTTGATGAGATCAGTTCCGGGAATGACAAGGGGGTTCTCAAAGTAACCTGTGCCTGGAACCGGCCTGACGGAAGAACATTGTTGGATGAACATACGACTTTCGTATTCAGGGCGGACAGCGATATGAGGATCATTGACAGGACCACCACCCTTACTGCCGAAGACCTGGGAGTTCAGTTCCAGGATACCAAGGAAGGCATGTATGCCATGCGAGTCGCGCGGGAAATGGAGCAGCCGTCCGATGAGCCCCAGGTTTACCTCGATCAGGATCTCCGGCGGATCAAAAAACCTGAAGTTTATAAAACCAATGTTCACGGGCTTTACCTGAACAGCAACGGCCTTACCGGTGATGCCGTATGGGGGAAAAGGGCAAAATGGGTCATGCTTTCTTCCGAAATAAATAAGGAACCCGTATCCATCATAATGTTTGATCATCCGGGAAATCCCAATTACCCGGCGTTCTGGCATGCGAGAGGCTATGGGCTTTTCGCTGTCAACCCCTTTGGTTCCAATGCTTTTACCAACGGGGAGGAAAGCCTGAATTTTTTCCTGGCTTCCGGAAATTCCGTAACTTTTCGTTACCGGATTGCCGTCATCAACGGGTATAAGCCTGACAATGCGGATATAGAAAAATTATTTGATGAGTTTGCCCGGGAAAAATAGTGACTGATAAACCAGGAGATCATAATTAAGACTCACGACAGGAAATAATTTTAATTAATTATTGAAATCTAAAGACCATAACAAAGCCGTTGAGTTTTAAGGGATCCGATATTTCCATCAATAAAAAATTTCAGGCATGAAAAATCTTTCTTCTTACATTCTGCTGATTTCAGGGTTGTTTATTTTCCCAATGTCATCAGTTCATTCCCAGGTTGTAAGGAAAAGCCCAGCCCTGGATGAGATCATTGACCAGTATGCCGGGCTTAAAAAAATAGCCGCCGGTTTCCAGTTCACCGAAGGGCCGGTCTGGGCTCCGGAAGGATACCTCCTCTTCAGTGATATTCCCGCGCAACGGATCTACAAATGGGATCCCCGTGATAGCGCCACGGTATACCTCGAAAAAAGCGGAGGATCGAACGGGCTGGCATTTGATGCCGAAGGAAACCTGATCGCCTGTCAGCATGTCGACCGGCAGATTGCGAAGCTCGGTAAGGACGGAAAATTCGTTACCCTTACCAATAACTGGAACGGCAAAAAGCTGAACAGCCCTAATGATCTTGCCATAAAAAGTGACGGGGCCATCTATTTCACCGACCCGGCTTATGGACTGCCCAAAGGGGTGAATGACCCCTCCAAGGAAATACCTTTCCAGGGTGTCTATAGATACTATGACGGCCAGACTGTCCTTCTCGATTCCACGCTTGACAATCCCAACGGGATTGCTTTTTCCCCAGATGAAAAATACCTTTATGTTGCCAATTATACCAATGACACGCATGCCAAACAATGGATGATATATAAGGTCGACAAAAAAGGAGATATCAGTAAAAGATCGGTATTTGCCGACGCCACCGCCAGCCTTGAAAGAGGGGGACCCGACGGAATGAAAGTCGACCTTGCCGGGAATGTCTTTTGTGCAGGACCCGGAGGCGTACTGATTTATTCACCGAAAGGGGAACTTCTGGGTCTTATCCGTGTTCCTGAAATTGTATCTAATTTATGCTTCGGCGGGAAGGAAGGTAAAACTCTTTTCATTACCGCCCGCACAGGCCTTTATTCTATATCTTTGAAAACAGCAGCGATTAGAGTAAAGTAAACCGGTTCCCGTCTCCCGCTTTTCAGATTTCAAGGTCATGTTTAGGCAATAAATATGATTCTTTG
>JBJKSY010000314.1:0-6055 GCA_046703645.1 Cyclobacteriaceae bacterium | reverse complement strand
GAAATCCTAAAATTAGAAGTCCCATGGATAAGCCCAGTTGCCATAATGGAACCCCAAAAGGCAGTCTCATCATCATGACTATGGGTGAAAACAGGGGGATCATTGACATCCAGAAAGCGAGACTTCCATCGGGATCTTTAAGGACAGCCGCGAGAACAATGATAGAAATGATCAACGGTATGGTGATCGGGAACTGAAATTGCTGGGCATCGGTATCGCTGTCGACCGCTGACCCGATAGCAGCAAACAATGCACCATATAAAAGGTAAGCGCCAACGAAATAAAAAGCAAAAGCAAACAGAATGAGGGGAATATTGATTGCACCAATGGAAGCTAATAAATCGCTCATAAAATCAGGACTTGAGGCTGCCTGTGCAGCGGCATTTCCGGCATCCATAGCTGCCATTCCTGCGGGATGCATGAAGGAACCTGCGGCGGTGGATATGGCAAACCCGAGAATGATCCAGATAATGAATTGCGTCAACCCTACTGCACCGATGCCTATTATTTTCCCGGCCATTAACTGGAAGGGTTTAACCGATGAAATGATCACCTCTACAATCCGGCTCGTCTTTTCCTCGATCACCCCGCGGAGAATCTGAACTCCGTAGAACAGAATAAAGAAATAAATTAACAGCGATGTTATATATCCCACTACGGTTGCAATTCCTGCGCTGCTGGCCTTTTCACCCGATTCGCTTACATTAATGGAATTAATCGACAGGTTCGATTTCAGGCTGTCAAGTTTTGCCCTGCTGATATCGGACTGTTGAAGTTTAAGATCTTCGACCCGGGATCTGAGTGCATCCTCCATATTACTTATTATATCAAGACTTGGATTCTTATCGCAGAAAAAGGTCACTCCCTGAGGATTCTGCAAAGAGATTTTGGGGATGTATAATAAGCCGTAGGCTGATCCAGAATCGAGATTCCTTTTTGCATCGGGAAGATCGATATTCAGGAATCTGAATTCAAAAGTCGAGTTGTTTTTAATATGATTTTCAAAATAACCCGATTCATCAACCACATTGATGACCTTCTTTTCGCCCTGGCGTGTCGCAAGCCATACAGGTACAACAAACATCATGGCCATAAACAGCGGTCCGATCAGCGACATTATAATAAATGAGCGTTTCCTGACTCTTGTGATATATTCCCTTTGTATGATGAGTAAAATTTTATTCATTATTCTTACCGGTTACAGCTTTGATAAAAATTTCATTCATGGTAGGCACCTTTTCTGTAAAAGAATGGATTTCCACCAGGCGGATCAGATCTTCCAATAACTGATTGGGAGTGATATGGGAATTGAGTTTTATGGTTGTTTTAAAATTTCCCGGATCAATTTCTTCCTGTGAGAGGACCTGATAAGGGAGTCCGTTAATATCGAGACGGTTTTTGTGTTCCAGGATATAGGTCGAAGACCTGAATTTTTCCTTGATGTCCTTTTTGGGTCCTTCCAGTATCTTTTCAGCCTTATTGATCAGTGCGATATAATCGCATAATTCCTCGACCGTCTCCATCCTGTGTGTGGAAAATAATATGGTACTTCCGTTTTTCCGAAGTTCGAGGATCTCATCACGTATCAGGTTGGCATTGATGGGATCGAAACCGGAAAAGGGTTCATCTAAAATTATAAGTTCAGGTTCATGAAGAATGGTGGCAATGAACTGTATCTTCTGCTGCATCCCCTTTGACAGATCCTCCACTTTCTTGTTCCACCAGTCGATGATTTCGAATTTTTTAAGCCAGTATTTTATTTTGTCGCGGCTTTTACTTCGGGGCAGGCCTTTAAGTTCTGCAAGGTAGGAGAGCTGTTCACCGACTTTCATTTTTTTATAGAGACCCCGTTCCTCGGGCAGATATCCTATTTGGATGATGTGATCATGAGAAATCGCTTTGCCATTGAACCGGATTTCTCCTTCATCGGCGAAAATGATCTGATTTATGATCCTTATAAGTGTGGTTTTACCTGCACCGTTTGGGCCCAGCAACCCTACAATGGATTGCTGAGGTATTTCAAGGTTTACACCTTTCAGTGCCGTATGTTCACCGAATTTCTTGGAGGTGTTCTTAATACTTAGGATGCTCAATGTTTTTTAATGTTAAATATCAGCATGGAAATCTTCACAAAGAAAGGGATTTTTATAAGCGGATTAAAAAAAGACTGAATGGAAAATAAAAGAAATTATTGATTAACGAAGTGAATATGACCCAGCGCGACATCAAGGTCGAAAGTCAGGCTGTTATAGGGATTAGCTGCATAATATTCATTTACAAATTCATTTTTCCCGTGTTTCAGGAAATTATCCGGGATTTTCACATGGCATAGCGGCGAGTCATGAATGATGATTTTAATCGGGAACCTGGCAGATTCCGGCAAACCGATGATCAGGGTCCCTGCCCCGACGCTTGCCTTAACATAGCTGCCATTGTCAGGTCCGCCCGTATAATTGAGAAATAATCCTCCGAAAACGACATCTGCTATAACTGCTTTCGCCTTGGAATAATTAACCCGGTTTACGGTGAGTGAGCCCATATCCACCTTTGCAAAAAGGGTATCCATGTTCACCAGGTTTGGTTTGAATTCCCGGTATTCGACTTTCACATCAGCATTCCCTGTCCTGATCATAAGGCGTTCAACAGGAAGACTGGACAGGTCAACAACAGCATTGCCGATAGCATAATCGAGATTCAGTTGCATGGGTTTTTTATCGGAAAGGTAATAGTCCCACCGGTTGTCGGAGTCGGAGGAATTTTTGAACAGGCGATAGGTCATGGAGGTCATGAAATAATCCGACGGGCGATTATATTCAATATGCACGAAATCGGTATGACCATTCAATAAGGTATTTATTCTGGGTTCATTGGAGCTGTCTTCGGAATGTGAAAATACGCTAAGGATTGTGGAGTTATCGGTAGGTTTTATAAAGCACGAATTATCGGTTGCTTTCAGGAAAAGAACGATCCTGTTGAACTCATCATTATTTTCAAGGGAATACACCTTCCTGATTTGAGAAAAGGAAGCATGTATAATAGTAGTGGATACTATTAATACATTTAACACCCTCAGCATACACAATTTTAACGACAATTACCCACAGGGGTTTCATGAAGCTCAGAAAAATTCACGCATGCGCTCGAAAAACCCTTTTTCTGATTTTGAAGGATTGGGTTGAAAATTGGGGGAATCCTTTAAACCTTCAAGAATTTTCTTTTCTTCTGATGTCAGGTGTTCCGGGGTCCAGACATTAATGTATATCAACTGGTCGCCTTTGCCGTAACCGTCAATGTCGGCAATGCCTTTTCCCCTGAGTCTCAGTATTTTACCACTTTGAGTTCCGGGATCAAGTTTTACCTTTACCTTCCCGTCGATGGTGGGAACTTCTATAGAAGATCCAAGTACAGCATCAATAAAATTGACATAAAGTTCAAATACAATATTATTACCGTCCCTTTTCAGGATCGGATGACTGATTTCCTCAATAATGATCAATAAATCCCCTGGATTTCCGCCGCCTGCAATCATATTGCCTTTCCCGGACATGGATAGCTGCATGCCATCGCTCACTCCCGGCGGGATTTTTATATTGATAACCTCTTCTTTTGCCACCAGTCCTGAATTATCAACACCGGCAGGTTTTTTATCGATGATCCTGCCGGTTCCATGACAGGTAGGGCAGGTGCTGGCTGATACCATCTGTCCCAGCATTGTATTTACTACCCGCCGAACCTGACCCTGGCCTTTACAGGTAGAGCAGGTCTTAAAGGTGACGCCATCAGCAATTACCAGACGTTTTACCTTGATTTTTTTCTCGGTTCCGCCGGCAATCTCTTCGAGGGTAAGTTTCAATTTTATACGAAGGTTGGTCCCACTGCGCCCTCCCCGTCTTGTACCCGAAGACCCTCCAAAAAAGCTTTCAAAGGCAGATCCTCCGAAAATATCGCCGAATTGAGAGAATATATCATCCATTGACATACCTGCATCGCCGAATCCTCCGCTTCCCCGCATGCCGGCATGACCGAAACGATCATACTGAGCCTTTTTATTCTGATCGCTTAATACCTCATATGCCTCGGCTGCCTCCTTAAACATTTCTTCGGCTTCCTTATCGCCGGGATTTTTATCAGGATGGTATTTAATGGCAGTTTTACGGTATGCTTTTTTTATCTCTTCGGCCGTAGCGTTTCTGTCAACACCCAGAATTTCGTAGTAATCTCTTTTGGACATCGTATAGTTATGAACCCGTTACAACTTTAGCGAAGCGGATGACCTTGTCGTTCAGGTAATAGCCTTTCTCGAGAACATCTACTATTTTACCTTTCAGGTCTTCATCTTCAACGGGAATCTTAGTAATGGCTTCATGAAGTTCGGCATTGAATTCATCACCCTTGCTGACAGCCATTTCCTTAAGTCCCCTTTGTTCATTGATGTATTTTAATTTGTTGAATATATGTTGGATCCCTTCAACTGAACTTTCATTAACGTTTTCTTTTTCGCTCATTGCCTTTATTGCCCTTTCGAAATCATCTAATACGGGAAGCAATGACACGATTAAATCTTCACTGGCCGATTTGATTAAATCAAGCTTTTCTTTTGAGGTTCTTTTCCGGAAATTATCAAATTCAGAATATATCCTTAAATATTTATCTTTCAGATCCGTCAGCTCATACTTAAGATTTTCAATTTCTTTCTCAGGGCCTTTCCTGTGCTTCTTTTTTTCCTTATGCTCATCGTGCTCGTCCAGCGGTTCCTTATTTTCGATGGATTCTTCAGCATTATTTTTTACCGAATCCGTCAGGTTTCCTTCGGGAGAAGCTTTTTCAATAACTTCCTCTTCATGCTTGTCGGATTTTACCTCCTCCGAATTTTTCATTTCTCTGCCATTAGAATTCTCCATTTCCATGTTTTGCGGACCATTTATATGTAATTCGTGATTATTTGGCACTTTTAGTTTCCTGCAACATTTTTGCCAAATGCCGAAATGTGACAAGATGACATACAAATAACGGATTAACCTTCATTTAGGTTATTCCAAAGTAAATCTTTCAGCGGATCAATCCCGTCGCCAGTCACTGAGGAGATAAGAGCCGAAGATATTGAACCGGGAATTTCTTTCATAATTTCAATTTTGAGTTCCTGGTCCAGAAGGTCGGATTTGGTAACAGCAAGTATGCGCTTTTTATCCAGCAGTTCGGGATTATATTTCTCCAATTCGTTCAACAGGGTTTTATATTCCTGCATAACATCCCTGGTATCGGCGGGGATCATAAACAGCAGAATGGAATTTCTTTCAATATGGCGGAGGAATCGAAGGCCCAGACCTTTTCCTTCTGCAGCCCCTTCGATGATTCCGGGTATATCGGCTACCACAAATGATTTCTTGTCCCTGTATGATACCACTCCGAGGTTGGGTACAAGGGTAGTGAACGGGTAATCGGCTATTTCAGGTCGAGCGGCTGAAACAGAGGCCAGGAAAGTAGATTTTCCTGCATTTGGAAACCCGACCAGGCCGACATCGGCCAGAACCTTCAGTTCGAGGATCACCTGCATTTCCACACCGTCTTCTCCCGGTTGAGCGAACCGGGGAGCTTGCAGAGTGGAGGTTTTAAAATGATTGTTGCCCATTCCCCCGCGGCCGCCCGGAGTGATGATCACCTCCTGTCCATTATGAATGATTTCAGCAAGCCTGATGTCCTTTTCAGCATCCCTGGCTACAGTTCCCAGAGGGACTTCAACGACAATATCCTTTCCCTGGGCCCCTGTCCGCAAAGCACTTTCTCCCGGTTTTCCATCTTCAGCAAATACATGACGCTTGTATTTAAGGTGAAGAAGGGTCCATAATTGAGCGTTGCCGCGCAGGATCACATGACCACCCCTGCCCCCGTCACCCCCGTCCGGGCCACCTTTAGGAATGTATTTTTCTCTCCGGAAAAGAACGGATCCGGCTCCCCCATCTCCAGACCGGGTATATATTTTTACATAGTCGATAAAATTAGCGGAAGACATGAACGGTCATTTCACTCGGGAAGTTTATCGATCACCTGGCAAATA
>JBJKSY010000313.1:0-4254 GCA_046703645.1 Cyclobacteriaceae bacterium | reverse complement strand
TGGCCGCGGCACCTAAAAGGGATGACGGACTGATTGGAAGCGGAAATCCCGCTCAGAATGATCTTTCCATCAATTACCAGAGAGCCAAGCTGGCATGGTATACCATTGATAATATATTTTACAGGAGTATCGGCCTCAACAAACCCAGGAATATTACCGATGAAGATCTGAAAAATCACTATGTAAGAGCGGTTATCCCGCAGGAAATTTACCGCAACCGGGACAGAGAAGTCGTAAATACCAATGAACCGATTTTTGATCTTGCCTATTATCCTTCCGAGAGAGGTCCTTACAATTATAACCCTAACCTGAAAAGCGACGGCTCATTGCCGGATCCAAAAGATAACTGGGGCGGGATAACCCGCGCCGTTCCTTCCGATGTGGATTTCGATAAAACGAATATCGAATATATAGAATTCTGGATGATGGATCCTTTCATCGATGTTACCAATGGCGATCTTTCGAATCCCCGCGGTCAGATCAATGACGGCATTCATCCGCCGGCAGCAAACACGACGGGAGGAAAACTCCTTTTTGACCTGGGAAGCGTATCGGAAGACCTGATGAAGGATGGAAGACATGCCTTTGAGAACGGGCTGCCCCCTGATGGAAGCAATACGGGTACGACCACCAATGCCTGGGGAAGGGTCACAACCCAGCAGTACCTTACCTATGCCTTTGATAATTCCGCGTCAGCCCGCCCAAACCAGGATGTCGGACTCGATGGCCTGAGCGATAAAGCCGAAGATACTTTTTTCAGCAAATTTCTGAATCAAATCAATGTGACCAGCGAGGCAAGGTCTGAAATTACAAAAGATCCGTCAGCCGATGATTTTCATTATTTCCTCGGCGGGGATCTGGATGCTAAAAATGCCAAGATTCTGGAAAGGTATAAGGATTATAACGGCATGGAAAATAACTCCCCCCTAGTCACCGGGTCCACCAGCTTTTCGCCGGTTGGAACGACCATTCCCGATAATGAGGATATCAATGGGGATAATACAATCAGTGATGATGAAGAATATTACGAATACGAAATTGACCTGAAACCCGGGCAGCTCGAGGTTGGCAAAAACGATATCGTTGACAAGGTTACCAATAATATTAACGGCGATAATGTAAGCTGGTATCTGTTTCGTATCCCGATCAGGGAACCCACGCGGACCGAAGGCAACATCAGCGGATTCAAATCCATCCGTTTCATACGCACTATCCTGACCGGATTTTCACAGCCTGTTGTTCTCCGGTTTGATAATTTTAAGCTTGCCGGAGCCCAGTGGCGTGTTTATTCATCCAGTCTTATGGACAAGTCCCTGCAGCCTCCCCCTGAAAATTATGATCCGAAATTCACCGTTTCCGTAATTAACTGGGAAGAGAACGGAACTGCGGCTGACGGGAAAATCCCCTATGTCCTTCCTCCGGGTATCAGGCAGGATATTGATAACACATCCCCTATTTACAGGCGTACCAATGAACAGTCATTGAAACTCACCGTTGAAAACCTGAAAGACGGGGTTGCCCGGGCTGTGTTCAAGAATGTGAGCCTTGACCTAATTAGTTACGGCCGGATTAAAATGTTTTTCCACGCAGAATCACCACAGAATTTTAAGGATACTGTAACGGCATTTCTTCGCCTGGGTACGGACTTTACGGATAACTACTATGAAATAGAAGTACCATTGGTAATAACTCCGCCCGGATCCACCACACCGGATGAAATATGGCCTGCTGCCAATAATATCGATATCGCTTTGGATGATCTTTATGCTATTAAATCGGCCAGGAATAAAGCGAATTTCAATATCAACCTCCCCTTCGTCCGGCAGGATAACCAATATAAAATCACCATAGTCGGACGGCCGGAATTAAGTTCCGTTCAAACCCTGATGATCGGGATCCGCAATCCCCGCTCACCGGATGAAGCTCCCCGAAATGTGACTATCTGGGCGGATGAGCTAAGGGTTACTGATTTCGACAAAACAGCAGGATACGCTGCCAATGCCCGGCTGAATGCAAAACTTGCCGATCTGGCGACTGTCAGCGGGAATGCCAGGTATACAAGCGTGGGTTTTGGAACCGTTCAGCAAAGAATTTCCGAAAGGACCCGTGAGGCAACCCTGGAATATGATTTTATTGGCAATGTGTCCCTGGATAAATTCTTCCCGAAAAAATGGGGACTTAGGATTCCCCTGTACCTGACTTATGGCAAGACCGATATAACCCCGAAATGGGATCCGCTTGACCCTGATATTCCATTGTCGGCATCCCTGCAGGGATTCGCTACCCAGGCTGAAAGGGATAACTATAAAAAAATGGTCCTGGACAGAACCATTCAACGGGGTTTTAACTTTACCAATGTCGGAAAGGTAAAAATTAACCCGGATGCCAAATCGCATATTTATGACCCTGAAAATTTTACACTTACTTATGCTTATTCCGAGACCAATCAACATAATATTTACAGGGCGGAGTACGTGAATAAAATGATCCATGCAGGGATCACTTATAATTTCAGCCCTAAGGACCTTAACCTCGAACCTTTTAAAAATCTTGCGATTTTTAAATCAAATTATCTTGCCCTGATACGTGATTTCAATTTTTCACCTCTTTTCTCGAACCTTAATATTTCCTGGAATGTTGACCGGCAGTATATAAAAACCCAGTTGAGAAATTCCGACCTGACTACAAATGGAATTTTACCGACTTACGAAAAATATTACGACTTCAACCGCCTGTACAGTTTCCGGTGGAATCTGTCGAAGAGCCTGTCACTTGAATACCGGGCCCAGGCCAATGCAGTTGTCGATGAACCCCCGGGGGATATAAACAGTCCGGCCAAGAGGGACTCAATCCTCACCAACCTGAAACATTTAGGGAGGATGAAAAACTATAACCAGGATATTTCACTTACCTACCAGGTCCCATTATCCAAAATTCCCCTTGTTGACTGGACCAATGCCGATGTGAGGTATGAAGCCGGCTACATCTGGACGGCCGGCGCGATTGACCAGGCCGACACCATGGGAAATACTGGCCAGAATTCACAGAATTTAGGATTTAATGGAAAGATCGATTTTATTAAATTATATAATAAATCAAAATTCCTGAGGAATATAAACAGTCCCCCGAGAAGCAGGAGACCTGGCCGGCCAACTGCCAATTCCAGGGCTGATACAACCCAAAACAAACAAAATTCAATGAAAGGGGTCAAGGGATTTCTCCGGTTCCTGATGATGGTACGCTCCGTCAATTTCAGCATGAATTCAACCCGGGGAACAGTTCTCCCGGGATTCTTACCGCGCCCCTTCCTGTTCGGCATGGATTCCGCTTTCAAAGCCCCGGGATTGGGTTTTATCCTGGGAGACCAGAATATTGATATTAAACAAAAAATGATCGATAACCATTGGCTGGCGACCAGTCAATATCTCACCTATCCCTTCACGCAGTTCCAGAACCAGGATTTCCAGGTGACCGGAACCATAGAACCTTTCAATGATTTCAGGATTCAACTGGTGGCAAGTAAAAAACAAATGTCCAATTACCAGGAATTGTTCCGGTATGGCCCTGATACCCTTAACAATGGAACCGTGATTCAAAGCCCCCAGTCCCTTTCTCCCACCCGGACAGGAAGCTTCAATATCTCACTGATAAGCATAGGCACGGCATTTACCAAAGACAACGCAGACAATACCAATCCTATATTCCAGCGATTTGTGGATTACCGCAAAACAATTCTTGACCGGCTCAACGCGCAATATCCCAAGGCAGAATACAATCAAAACTCACAGGATGTCATTATTCCGGCATTCCTGGCCGCCTATACCAACAGGGATCCCAATAAGATCGGGCTCACCAGCTTCCCGAGAATACCCCTGCCCAACTGGAGGATAGATTACGGCGGTTTGGGAAAGATTCCCTTCCTGCAGAATATCTTTTCTTCCATCAATATTACCCATGCATATAGCTCGAGTTTTAATGTGCTGAATTATACCAATTCCCTCCAATATGAAAAAAATATTAACCTGGGAAGTTCGATCAGCACTTTCAGGCCCGGCTATATTTTAAATGACCAGGGAGAATCAATTCCGGTTTATGTAATCGACCAGGCCGTTATTTCAGAAAACTTTTCTCCCCTGATCGGGATTGATCTTCGTACAAAAACCCGGTTATCCGCCAGGGTAGAATATAAAAAATCACGTGACCTGGCATTGAATATTTCCAACTCGCAAATCGCAGAACTTGACAATAACGATT
>JBJKSY010000312.1:0-2430 GCA_046703645.1 Cyclobacteriaceae bacterium | reverse complement strand
TGCCACATGAAACGATGGTAACTTTCCGGATGGTCGGGCTTCAGACCGACATACTCATCCATATTAAAAGTAACAACATTTTTAAATGAGACTTTCCCCTTCTTATAAGCTGCAATTAGCGCCTTATAGGTTCCCAGGGGAGAGGAACCCGTGGGCAATCCCAGGACAAAAGGTTTCGCCTTCGTAGGCTTGAATTTATTGATCCTTTCAACAACATAATCTGCCACCCACTTGGATAAGGCCTCGTAATCTTTTCTGATGATTATTTTCATATGAATGCTTTTTTAACGGTTAAAAAATATATCCAACAGTAATTTAAAAATTAATTTTTTATAATTAACTCATTACCAGGTTTAAATTACTAAGGATTTGGATAATAGATATGTCCGGATGATAATTTTTCGGATACTCTATAAAATAAAATGCCGGCTTATAAAAAAATTGAATTCACTATAAAAAAATCCCTCTTAGCAGGGATATTTTTTGATTTGCAGAGAGCCTCTCAAGGGACTCGAACCCTCGACCCACGCATTACGAATGCGTTGCTCTACCGACTGAGCTAAAGAGGCAGGAATGCGCAAAGGTATAATTTTTTTTAAATTATCATTTTGATGATTTCGGAGGGATGGGAAATTTTGTAAAGATCTCTGTTACGGCGCCCCGTATCCTTTGCTCCACCTGGGAAGGTTTATCCCCAAGCACCCCGGTTCCAACTCCTTCCCATAAAAGTTTTCGCGTTCGTGCGTCAAGAACATCGATGATCAGGGTTGTGGTTTTCTTTGAAATATCGTCATATAGCCATGGATCATTATACCAGGAACCCATGTAAGGTGTAAAATTCCCGAAAACGGGATCATAGTAATTGTCCATTGATTTGTCTGTACTTTCCCTGGAAGTTCCCCCTTGTACCTTGATAATCAGATCCGACTCCTGGATACTCGTGAATCCCCTGATCTTCATCTGATTGGCTACCGCATCATATATGATCTTTTTATTATTATCAGTGAATGAAAAATTAGACAAAGGCATATTGTCGGGGTTAAAAAATTTAAAGCTCCTGTACTTTGAAGGAGAAATTGAAGCGATAGATTCCGTCTGGACTTTAAACAAGGGCTTGCAGGAATAAGACATAAAAAGAAAAAGCAACAGGATAAGTGTAGGATGCTGCGAAAACTTCATTTTATTGGTCATTATTCTCGGATGAAGGGTACAAATCTAACGGGAATCAACCTTTTTTCTTCAAATCCGCCGTTTTTCCTTATAACCAGTATTAAGTATTGAATGGATTCCTGTGAACCAACGGGAATGATCATCCTGCCTCCGGGTTTCAGCTCATTTTCAAGAGTAACCGGGATATCTTCCGCAGCCGCAGTAACAATGATAGCATCAAAAGGTCCTTTTTCTTTCCATCCTTTATAACCGTCACCCTGTTTACAGATCACATTAAGATATCCAAGGTTTTTTAGTGTCTGTGACGCACGTTCCGACAGTTCCTTAATAATTTCGATTGTAAATACAGAATCCACAATCCGGGATAAAACCGCCGCCTGATAACCTGAACCCGTACCGATTTCAAGAACTCTTGAATCATGTTTCAGGTTCAGTTTTGCCGTCATATAGGCTACAATATACGGCTGGGATATGGTCTGATCTTTTCCTATCGGAAGGGCATTGTCATCATAGGCATGGTCACTTAATTTAAATGGGACAAACCTGTGTCTCGGCACGATGCGCATTGCAGCAAGCACCGAGGTATCTGAAATACCTCGATTCTGGATCTGGTATTTCACCATGTTTATCCTCGCCTTGTAAAAGGGTGATTGCCCGGATGAATGACAGGATATGATAACTATTAATAGAATGAACCAAAGACAGGTCCTCATTTATTCCCCCGGCTTATTGACAGGGCCTCATTTTATAGAACATTTTTTTACGGGATATCGTTTTTCAACCCCGCGCAATAAGATTCGGTACAGATTCCGCTGCTAAATAGTTATTATGACAGCGGCAGTAAATATTGTGTCCCGATCAAAAATGTCGGAAATGCCCTTTCAGAAAATGGTAAGTAATGCTATTTTTTACCTGGAAAAGTAAAAATTGAATCCTCTATCGGCACGTCCAGTTTAATAATGGAAAAATTTACTTCCTGAACGGTCTGGCCATTGGCTTTGGATTCCATATGAAAAGGGAATACAAGATCACCTACCGTCCTGAAATCACCGAAATATACATCGGTTTCCATTCCCTTTTGCGGGCCGCTCGGTACAAAGCTTTTCATCATGATGGGCAGATAAGTTTCCTTGTCAAAATAATGATATTCAATATTACCGTTCTTGCGGGTGAGTTTTATTACCCAGGTGTCCTTTCCGTTAACGGTAGTATCCGTGTTAATCAATTCGGCCTGGTGTCCCTTTTTTGAATAATCAAGGA
>JBJKSY010000311.1:0-3114 GCA_046703645.1 Cyclobacteriaceae bacterium | reverse complement strand
CAGCTAAATCAACCAAGAAGCCTGCGAAAGCAAAAGCTTCTGCTGCAAAGAAAAAAGTAGCTAAGCCAA
This sequence comes from Cyclobacteriaceae bacterium, assembly GCA_046703645.1. GTDB lineage: Bacteria > Bacteroidota > Bacteroidia > Cytophagales > Cyclobacteriaceae > DATDPY01. The sequence continues at coordinate 3,045 of JBJKSY010000311.1, read as the reverse complement.
AAGCAAAACCTGCAGCGAAAAAGAAAGCAGTAAAAAAGAGTCCTAAGAAGTAATTTCGGCGGATTTTCTGAAATACTGCGTTGATTTCAGAGTTTACAAAAGCCCGGATCTTTTTGATCCGGGCTTTGTTTTTTTACTTCATTTAAGATAGTAATTCGGGACAGCAAGTTCAGGGATCATACATAAAAGTTGATAGTTGCTTCATGCTGAATTCTTATCCGGGCGTCTTGGTTATTAAACGATTTCAGGAAAAAGTAACTGCAGGCTAAGACTCGTTTATATAAAGGATGTCCTTATAATAATTCAGGGACTTTATTTTAGTAAATCCTTAAAATTGATCTCTATTGATTAAAACAATATCTGTAATGAATCATTATAAAATATTGATTATCAGTAGTTTTAATGAGATTATCTGACCTCGAATCTTAACACCTGCCGGGAGAAAATGATTAAATTTCGACGATGAACCTGCTGAATTAAGAAAAGAAAAAATAATTACCCTGGAACAGATTTTTAAATTAGCCGGATTGCTACAGTCTCAAAAAATTATAATTTCTATTTTTTTCTGACCTTCTTTTAAGGTAATTAATCCTGCTGAATGATCAGTATAATAATTATAATTCAGACTGAGCTTACGTTCATGTTGGTCGATATACCATAAATAAATTTATGAAGTATGCATGGTATAATCAGGGCATGTGAATTTATTCGCCTTCGTGTTCCACTTTGACGGTCGAGATGACAATGGTGTAATTCCGCAAAACTCTGCTCCGGATATTTGGGTCCGGGAAATGACTTGGATTAAATACCTTTTATTCCCGGCGATCAAAAAAAATATCTTCAGGATAGAACTGGAGAATCGGATCATGCCGGTTGAGGAACAGAATTGTAAAGCTTTCTTGATTCAGCAGGTGACATATTTTTCCAACTCTTGTAAATCCTGTTAAAATTCGAAAGGTTATTGAATCCGCACTCTGTGCAGATCCGTGCAATCTTTTTGTGGCTATATTTAACAAGGGCATCTGCCTCCATAAGCCTTAACTGATTTATAAAATCAGTGAAGCTTTGCCCGGTTCGTTTTTTGAAATAGTGGCTGAAGGCAGTATCATTCAAGGATAATATTCCTGCCGGAATGGATATCTTGATGCGTTGAGTATAATTATCAAGGATGTATTCGAACACTTTTTCAAAGTGAGCCAGGTCTTTTTTATTACCCCGGTATGAATATCCTTTTGGTAGAAATTGTTTTAAAACACGACTCGATCCTAACAGGTTGAGCAATTCAAGGATCTGGATATAAGAGGTAAAATCAGATTCGAGCTTCAGGTTGAACAGGAGATCAATAATTGTTTTATTCTCGATTTTTTCAAGAATTGCTACCTGCTCGGCAGCAACCAACAACCGACGGATATTGATCATTTCCGGTCTTAACAAAAGACCTTCCGTAAGATAATTCAATGTAAAATGAACAGTGATATACCTGAAATGTGAAAGGTGATTCAATTCTTTGTTTTTAAAAGATCTCCAGGCATGAGGAATTTTCGGGGGGATCAGTATAATATCGTTGCCTTGAAATTCCGTAATTCTATTGCCTGCCATTAAGATCCCGGAGCCTTCTTCCACGAAAGTCAGTTCATAATGTTCCAGGTGATAATGAAAAGGAGCATGAAGCGTTCGGGTTTCAGTTACCCCTATGTGTATTGAATTATCTTTTTTATTCTTATTACGATCAATGATCATTATTAAAGCAAGGCGTTTGAACTAAAACTAGGTAATTATTTATAATCAAACAAAATTCACCTGGAAATTAAGCATCGGAATGCCTCAATTACGAAAATGTATTCATTTTATACCATGGTCGTATTGAACTGTTAGATGAATTGAATTTTAATTTAATGAACCAATAAAGGAACCGTTCATCACCTGTTAATCAAGCTAAAAATAACTAATGCCCGAGTCCCTTCTAGTCATTGTAAAATGTATTAGCTTTATCTCCAAATCCACGCTAAATAATCAGAACTATGAAAAAGATTCCATTGATTTTTCTTTTGATCGTCACTTTTATGAGTTTATGTAAGGCTCAATCGGCAGACGAAATCATTAATAAGTACCTTGATAAAACTGGAGGAGCCAAAAATTGGAGAGCTTTGCAGACCATTTCCATGGAGATGAGTATGAGCTCTCAGGGAATGAATTTTAACGGCACGATTTATTCAAAACGACCCAATAAACAAAAATCAGTAATCGATGTAATGGGTAAACAGGTTGTTGAAGCATTCGACGGACAGGATGTATGGATGATCAATCCGTACATGGGAGATACTGCTGCCACCCTGGTGCCTGATGATATGGCCCAGGCTATAAAAGACAATGATTTTGAAAGCGAGTTCCTTGATTATTCAAAAAAGGGACACCAGGCCGAATTGATTAACACGGATACTACCGTTAACGGAAAGGACACCTGGGTAATAAAACTCACCCGCAAGAACGGTAATCTTGAATATCATTATTTTGACAAGGAAACTTATCTGCCCATCATGATTAAAATCTTTGTACCGAGCGGCCCGCAAAAGGGAATGGAAACCGATGTGTATTTTGGTGATTTCAGGCCGGTAGGGGATCTTGTATTCCCATTTCATATGGAATCCAAAGCCAATGGCCAGACCGTTCAGGAAGTAAATTTTTCCAATATTAAACTGGACGTGCCGATGGAGGATTCAATTTTTACTTTTCCGGGTAAAAAATAGCATTCTTAGCCATTTTTTGAAAGGGCATTTCCGACATTTTTTATCGGGACACAATATTTACTGCTGCTGTTATAATAACTATCAAGCAGGGGAATCTGGACCGGATCTTTTTGCACGGGGTTTAAAAACGATATCCCGTTTAAAATTGTTCTATTAAATGAGCTGAAACCCGGAGGGAGGATGATCATTCGCGTTGGTTCCCAGGAATCCATTCACTAGTTTCTACTGGTTATAAGGACACACCGCGGAATTGAAGAAAAAAGGTTGATTCCCCTTTGTTTTGTACCCTTGATCCGAG
>JBJKSY010000310.1:0-4662 GCA_046703645.1 Cyclobacteriaceae bacterium | reverse complement strand
GTTTATCAATGAAAATTCCTTACCTTGATTCAAGTATAACGGATTTTCCTGATCATTCCCAGCCGGTGAGATTAAGGTATTTTTAATAATGAACCGAATCGAAATTTTTGTCCGCGTTACAGATAAGGAACCCCTTGTGAATATCGAGCTTGTACAGGTAAATAATCCCGGAGCGGAGAATGGATTCTTCTGGGAATCCAGGGGAGAATACAGGCTGGAAGTTTACCAATGTAAAAACTTTCCTTCGGAATGCTCCATTGAAAAAGACCCTCGGATCCTGAATCCCAAGCAGGATCTGACCTGGTTGATCCTGGACGAACAAAAAAACAAAAATATTATTTACTGACCTTCTTCAGCATGAGGCCTGTATAGCTTTCTTTCCCATGAATGATCAGCGTTCTGGCCTGCTCTTCAATTTCCAGGTTATTATCTTCCTTAAAATTACGCAGGATTTCCTCATCCAGCAGAAATCGATTGCTGCCGTCAGGCATACGGTATAAATCCGGCGAGGTTTTCTCTATGATTTCCTCACTCCCGAAAACAGAATTCATGCCCAGTACGATTTTCCCCCCGGTTTTTAAAGGATACAGGAGATTTCGGATCATTTTCCCGAATTCCTGCCTGGAATTTGCGAAGTGAAGAACCGAGAGGCAAAGTATATAATCAAAATGATTCGCCGGAAACGGATGATCTAAAATATCACCTTCAATGAAATGATCCTTCCCGGTTTCCGGATTTAGCATTCCTGCCATATAAGTCAGCATACGAAGTGCCGAAGCATTTTTATCCAGGGCAAAAACATCAAAATTGTTTAACAGAAAATAATTCAGGTTCCTGCCTTCACCGGATCCGGCATCCAGCAAACGGGTTCCTTCAATAAATTTCCCTTTTAATATCAGGTCGATCAAAAACAGGTCGGCATTCCCGAATTCCCTGTTAAACAATCTGAAATCCATAACTTTTATTCCTTGTAAACGTTTGTTTTCTTTGAGGATACAATTTCAATAGATTATTTGCGGTTATTAATTCTTCAGCAAATATTTCAATGAAAATTTATAATTTTTATACATTTATGGTAAAATTGTCCGATATAAAATCCTTCCCAGATGAGTAAAAGGCTGCTATTTATTTCTATTTTTTTCATGTCGTTCACCCTGGGTGGAGAACATGAATTACAGGGTTCTTTTTACCATTCGAAGGATAAGCTTGAACCTACAGAATTACAATCGAAGGTTTGCATGGTAGTTACGGGTATTCTGGAAAAATATCATTACCGTCATATTAATGTCAACGATTCTCTGTCATCCGTCATCTTTGACAATTACCTTCAGGCACTGGATAATAATAAATTGTATTTCGTCAGCAGCGATATCAAATCACTTGAAAAATACAGGTACGTTCTTGATGATGATTTCATTTCCGGAAACCTTGAACCGGCTTTCGATATTTATAATCTCTATGAAGATAGATTCCTGACCAGGAATGCCTATGCATTGCAGTTGATCAATAAGACTTTCGATTTTAATAAAATTGAAAGCATGAATGTTGACAGGGATAAAGCTCCGTGGGCATCCAGCCAGCAGGAATTGGACGACCTCTGGAGAAAAACCATTAAAAGTCAATACCTTTCACTGAAACTGGCCGGGAAAACTGATGAAGAGATAAGGAAAACCCTCAGGGACCGTTATGAAAAGCTCGCCTCAAGTAACAGTCAGATTAAAAGTGACGATGTTTTCCAGATGTACATGAATGTCTTTACTGAGGCTTTTGATCCGCATACAAATTATTTCCTGCCCATTACTTCCGATAATTTCATGATCGGAATGAGCCAGAGCCTGCAGGGAATCGGCGCCCGGCTCCAAACGGATAACGAGTACACTAAAGTAGTAGAAATTATTCCCGGCGGTCCTGCCTTTAAAAGCAAATTGTTATTTGCAAACGACCGGATTGTCGGAGTTGCACAGGGAAAAGACGGACCCTGGGTGGACGTAATCGGCTGGCGGATCGACGACGTGGTTCAATTGATCCGTGGTCCTAAGGGAACCACGGTCAGGCTGCAGATCCTGAAAGCGGGCTCCCCGCCAACTGCAACACCTACCGAAATTACCCTTGTACGCGATAAAGTGAAAATTGAAGAGGAAGCGCCTAAAAAAGAGGTAATTACTATTACCAGGGACGATAAACCCTATCGTATTGGTGTAATCACGGTTCCTTCCTTTTATCTTGATTTTGAAGGGGCACAGCAGGGTGATCCCAATTATAAAAGCACTACCCGGGATGTAAAGAAACTCCTTGCCGAACTCAAGCAGGATAAAGTGGACGGGATCATCATGGATCTCAGGAACAATGGCGGCGGTTCACTTGCCGAAGCTATAAATCTTACCGGATTATTTATTCCCGACGGTCCTGTGGTCCAGATCAGGGAATCGAACGGAAAGATCGACGTTCAGAAGGATGAAGATAAAGATCTTTATTATGACGGACCGCTGGGTGTACTGATCAACCGATTTTCCGCATCTGCTTCAGAAATATTTACCGGTGCCATTCAGGATTATAAAAGGGGAGTTATCATCGGAGAACAAAGCTATGGAAAAGGCACTGTGCAGAACCTTCTGGATCTTTCAAGGTTCATAAGCACACCGGATTCCACCGAAAAACCGGGAGAATTGAAAATGACCCTGGCAAAATTTTATCGTATTACCGGAAGCAGCACTCAACTCAGGGGAGTTACGCCGGATATATCACTGCCTTCCGCATTCAGTGCCGCCGAATATGGCGAAGAATCTGAACCCAGCGCCATGCCTTGGGACCAGATCCAGCCTACGAAATTCCAACCCATGAATTATGTGGACTCCGACCTGCTTTCAGACCTTGTGAAAAAACATAATTACAGGATGCGAAATGATTCCGACCTCGTGGATCTTTCCAGGGAAATTCAGGCTATAAAGGTTTTCAGTGATAAAAAAGACATTTCCCTGAATTATAATCAGCGTAAAGCAGAACAAGAGGAAGAATCCAAATTACAGGATACCAGGCTAAAATTATCAGGAACTTTGTCCAACGGTGACATCCCCAAGGAACCGATCAAAGACACTGAAGTACATGATACTTATCTTAAAGAAGGTCTTAACGTTATTGCCGACTGGCTTTCCTACCGAATAGGTTAACTCCTAAAATCTTGACATGACTTTTATTCGGGAAATTTCAGATCATTATCATTTCAACGTATACCGGCGTTTCCCTATCGTAATTAAAAGCGGAAAGGGTACGGAGGTAGTTGACGATCAGGGCAAAAAGTATACGGATTTCGTTGCAGGAATTTCTGTCAATGCGCTTGGTTACGGCCATCCCGCAATTATAAAAGCCATTCAGGAACAGGCTGAAAAATTGGTGCATATTTCGAATGGATATTACAGCGAGCCGCAGACCCTGCTGGGTGAAATGTTATGTAAAGAGAGCGGGTTTGATAAGGTGTTTTTCTGCAATTCCGGCCTGGAAGCGAATGAAGCTGCAATTAAAATAGCACGACGATTTGGAGCAAAACACAATAAAAAAGGCAATATAATTTCATTTATCAATTGCTTCCATGGCAGATCTATTGCCAGCATATCCATGGGCAGTGAAAAATACCAGAAGGGTTTTGGTCCCTTGCTCAACGGTTTTCAGAAACTTCCCTACAATGATATTGCCGGATTACGTGAAAACATTAACGGGGAATCAATTGCCGTATTTGTGGAACCCGTACAGGGAGAAGGAGGCGTGGTCCCTGCAACATTGGAATTTATGCAGGCACTTCAGGAAATCTGCAGAAAAAATAACGTACTCCTTATTTGCGATGAAATACAGACAGGACTTGGCCGTACGGGTAAGCTTTTTGGACACCAGCATTTCGATCTTAAGCCTGATATTGTAACGCTTGCCAAATCCCTGGGAGGGGGCATTCCCATCGGGGCGGTTCTCGCCAGATCAAATGTAGCTGAATTGCTTACCTTCGGTGATCACGGCTCCACGTTCGGCGGAAATCCTCTTGCCTGCGCTTCGGGACTGGCCACTCTGGAAACCATCATCAGGGATGGACTTGTTGATCAGGCAATGGAAACAGGAGAGTATTTCATCGGCCGGTTAAGAAAGGAACTAAAAGATATTGATAGTGTCCGTGAAATAAGAGGGCTCGGGTTAATGATTGGAGTTGAACTTGATCATCCCTGCAGGCCTGTTGTTGAAAAAATGCTTTCAAAAGGTTTTTTAATAAATTGTACCGCTGAAAGAACCCTTCGATTTCTTCCCCCACTCATAATCGGTAATGACAAAGTAGACGCTATGATCCTTGCCCTTAAAGATTGCCTTCTTTAAGACTGATTTAAACAATCCTGGCCGTTTATAGTAATTACCATTGCCGGGTATTATTATTCAAAAAAATTCTTCCATTTTATATTTTCAGTTTACTCTATTTAAACCGATTTCATTGACATTCATTATGAAAAAATGGATTTTTGCAGTAAAGTTTGTATCTATTGATATATAATTATGAAAAATACATATTCTTCAGAATTATATTTTGAACAATAGAATCCTCATAAAATTATAATTTTATTTTTCTGGGGCCGGAATCTCCTGGGTTATTTAAAAAAAATGTAAAAACATGCAGAAAGAACAGAATAA
>JBJKSY010000309.1:0-3234 GCA_046703645.1 Cyclobacteriaceae bacterium | reverse complement strand
GAATATAGCTCCTTCCATCTTGATAAAAGGCATAATTACAGGAATAGTATTTTTATACGTATGCTGGAAATCACCGTAAACAACAATTTTGATTCCCGGCTTATCGAACAAAAGACGAGTGTCTATTACAACAAATTGAAAAAAAGCAAAAGCAGTTTTAAGATTACCGAAGACCTGGAGGTGATCCCATATGACAGGCTATGGGAAATTATAATGAATATTCTCAAAACCAATAAACATTATCTTCATTTCCGGTTCTATCACTTCAGGGAAACTGAATTGATTCAATGATATATATTCATCTACATTTTCGTATTGAAATATATTTCCGGGTTAATTGAAATTTTCCCTGTAAAATCCATCCGCCTTTCTATTACCCGGCGACTATCCGGTATTTAATCCCGGGAACAAGGGCGGCATGTTGTCCGCTATACTATCTTATTTATTAAGGAAGGCTTTTGGATTTCCGAATACTGTTCTAAATCCCTTCTGCTATTCTCTTTGTTATTTTTCTGTTACTTCAGCACAAAATGAAATTTTTTCATCAAAGAGAGATCATTTTTGTGCTATTTTGTGGCTTCGGTTTATGAAAGCGAACGAAGTACTTCTAAAATTCCTTGTCTGGCGTATAAAAAACATCAGAACCAGGAATTTTGTAGTAATTCTTAGTGTTTTAATCGGCGCTCTGTCCGGGCTGGCGGCCGTAATCCTCAAGACTGTTGTTCATTATATCCAGGGAATTCTCACCGGGGGTAAGTATTCAGGCTATTTTTTCATTATTTACCCGCTGGTAGGATTAATCCTTACCATAGTGATATCCAAATACCTTCTTCGTGAAAAGCTTGGACATGGTATTACTGATATAATTTTCTCGATTTCAAAAAAATCAGGTTTTATCGAAAGATCGAAGACCTACTCCAGAATGATCACGAGTGCCCTTACCGTGGGTTTTGGGGGGTCGGTCGGACTGGAAGCACCCATCGTAGTAACAGGCTCGGCCATAGGTTCCAACCTGTCACAGCTTATGCATCTTGATTATGCTAACCGTACCATACTGGTGGGATGCGGAGCCGGCTCAGCCATATCGGCTATTTTTAACTCTCCAATCGCCGGAGTTGTTTTTTGCTTTGAGGTCATCATGACGGATATGACCATCACCGGTTTTATCCCTTTGCTGATCGCTTCAGTCGCCGGGTCTATTGTATCACAGGCACTGCTGGGTAATGATATTCTGTTTTCTTTCCAGCTCAATGAATCGTTTAAAGCTGTTGATACACCTTTCTATATAATTCTGGGAGTCGGAACGGGAATTGTAAGCCTGTATTTTACAAGAATGAATTACTGGGTGGAGAGAAAAATACATTCACTCGATAAAATTATGGTCAGGGGAGTGGTAGGCGGTCTCCTGCTGGGCATTATTGTTTTTGTTTCCCCCCCGATCTACGGGGAAGGTTATGATTCCATTAAGGCCATCCTGAACGGGAACCAGCATTATCTTTTCCATAATTTTACATTCCCGGAACCAACACATGCCACCTTTTTAATAATTTTCCTCGCCGCCACGCTGCTGATGAAGCCTATCGCGTCATCACTGACCATCAGTTCGGGAGGAAGCGGGGGGGTCTTCGCTCCGGCCCTGTTCCTGGGAGGGATTACAGGTTTTCTTTTTTCCAATATCATCAATTCCTTCAGCGGAACCCAGATTATAAATCCCGCGAATTTTACGCTGGTGGGAATGGCCGGGGTCATGAGCGGTGTATTGCATGCTCCCCTGACCGGGATCTTCCTGATTGCTGAAATTACCAGCGGATATAAACTGATCGTTCCTCTCATGATCGTTTCAGCTATTTCTTTTTATACAATTATCTATTATGAACAATATTCGATATATACAAAAAAATTGTATGAGAGAGGAGTATATAATCCCTACGACAAGGATAAACAGGTGTTGACCATTCTTAATCTTTCCAAGCTAATTGAAACTGATCTCCTCCTGATCCATCCCGATAATAAGCTCCGGGAATTAATTAAAAATGTCCGTTCTTCCAAACGCAATATATTCCCCGTTGTGAATGAAAATCATGAACTCCTGGGGATTATAACGCTTGATGATATCAGGGAAATTATGTTCGATGAAGAGGCCTGGGATAAAGTGATCGTCGGCACTCTTATGCATAGCCCTCCGGATGTGGTTGATCTTAATGATGACATGAAAAAGGTTATGAAAAAATTTGAAGTTTCCGGTGCCTGGAACCTGCCGGTTATACATGATGGTAAATATCTTGGTTTTGTGTCCAAATCCAGGATATTTAACGCTTACAGGACTAACCTCCGGCGAAGGTCATTTTAGCCAATCTTATATTTTTAATACATCTTGTATTTTATTAACATTGGCATAATACAATGTTGATTTTTGCATAACTATATAAGAATGAGTTACTTATCCACAATATTTTAATTCTATTTATTTTTTTAAAGTTCTGTAAATCAATATTTTACGTTAATAAACTCATTTTGTGTTGATAACTTTAAAAAATTGTGGAAATCTGGACTTTTATAATTTCCCCCATTTTAAAGTGATTTAAATTCTTCATTTTCCCGGTTTTTTTGATATTTTGACTAAAATCTGACATAGGGTTTTACAAGGATTTTTGACTTTAAATTGCATTAGAAAATCTGTACCGGTATAAATTACATTTTAATTGGTTGAATGGGCAAAATTAAGTCATTGAGAATCAGCAATAATCTCAAAATGAGAATCGCGGTGATCCTGGGAATCATCAGTTGGCTGCTATTTGCCCTTTTTTCCTGGGTGATCATTTTTGCTCAGATACATCACATATCTTATGATTATCAGGCTCACTTTCCCAAGTTTTTCTATATACTTTTCTTCCTTTCCCTTTATTTGTTTTTTGAAACCAGTATACGGCGTGGCGACCAGGTTAACCTGACTGATCTTTTATGGCGTGTCTTTGCAACGGGTCTGATAACCACAGGCGTATCTCTTTTACTTGTATTCATAAGGTCATTATTAAGCGCCAGCAAATTTGTAAATAACGAATATTTTATCAGCCTTTATTTTAATATTAATGCAGGGGTATTTACTCCCTTTCTCATTTCAACTTTTATTGTCTGGGAAAAGCTGATCTTTTATCAGAAAACAAGGAGGCTGATATTTTCCTGGCGTTTGTTCGTATACTTTATCCTTGCAACCCTGGCTATAACCTTCTTCAG
>JBJKSY010000308.1:0-13992 GCA_046703645.1 Cyclobacteriaceae bacterium | reverse complement strand
ATTTTTAGTAAAGACTTTAACTTCATTCTGGTAACTCCGGTAATGCCTGCTGGCTTCTTCATACATGGGCACCAGCACTTCAGCAAATTCCATCAGCGGTTCATTTTTCAATTTACCAGATTTCCAGCCGAAAAATTTATCCGGACTATTGATCAGCGTACTTTTGTCAATTACATCCGAGGCCCTTTGATCAGGTGTCTTACCGTTCATCAAGCCTGCCATGTAACCCTGAACGGAATATTCATTCAGTTCTTTCAGCAATTCGGCAAATAGCGTTTTTTCGAGAGGATAATTGAATTTAGAGAGAATCTGGGTCATGGCGACTTTTAAAGCATTAATGCCGGCGGTATCTCCTTTTGACAATTCCTGCTGGTAATGATAAAGAAGCCTGATCAAAACATAGGTTTTTCCCTGCAGGGCATTATCAGCGGGGAAAGGATAAAGAAGGGCCTGTTCAGGACGGTAAGGAGCCATGATTTTCACATCGTCGGAAATGGAATCCCAGGGATTCGATCCGTTCATTTTTACTTCCGCCCTGAGGGCATCTTCCTTTTTTTGTTTTTTAGCCATGGTTACCGGATCTTTCAGCCCTTTTAATATACCCGTGTAATTTTTTTCAGAATTGCTTAATTCAAAGATCTCATTGTTCAGACTGTCAGCATTGTATTCACCTTTATTATTCTCTGCAATATTCCTGAGGATCCGCATTCTGTCACGGAAAAAAGCCAAACGTACAGGCAAAATATCATCCCTCAGGCTGTTCAGCTCAGCCATGGTAAGATATCGGCCGGTACTGCCGGGATTACCAATTACAAATACGGGTTCATTGACCTGGGCTCCCTGATTATTGAATTTAAAATAATCGGACGGCTTCAGCGGATTGCCGTTTTCATCATAAGCCCTGAAAAGAGTGAAATCCACATCGTACCGGGGATAAGTAAAATTATCGGGATCACCGCCGAAAAAGCCGATCGCAATTTCAGGAAATAATACCAGCCGGATATCGGAATAACGTTTATACCCGTATAGCGAATATTTTTCACCGCTGTAGAAAGTTCTTGTTTCAAGCCTTAACCCTTCCCAATCCTTATTTTTTCTGTATTGATCCGTAATAACGTGAAGGGCAGAATCCGGTTCAATGCCTTTCATGGACATAACCTTATCCGTGATATCTTCCACTTTTACCAATTGGTCGACAAAGAGACCCGGAATTTTTCGTTCATCCGTAAGGTTTTGTGCATAGAATCCGTTTTTGTCAAAATCTTCATTTTGTTTCATCACAGAACCCACAACGCTCCTGGCGCAATGCTGGTTTGTAAGGATGAGGCCTTCCCCGGAAATGAAAGAAGCCGAACACCAGCGGGCGAACCTCAGGGCCGACATGCGTGCTTCATCCATCCAGTCTTTGGTGATTGAAACGCCATAGGTTTTATTAAGGTAATCGTAGGGCGGGTTTTCAAAGGTCCACATTTTTCCCTGGTCAAATTCTCCCGGTGTTACATCCGAAGGGGAAAGATTTTCCTGCGAAAAAGAAAAATTCGCAAAGAATAAAAATGATAAGATCAGAATAATTGACTTTCTCATAATAAATCAGTTCATAGTTTTAAGTATTTATTTTCAAATCCTGTTTTTTATATCAGGAACACACCGGTTCCCGTATTCTATTTTTTCAATTCACCAAATCAATAATTCACAAATACCGGTTATCCACGGAGGCATTAAGTGATTTCAATATTATTGAACCATTTCATAAAGCTTTATTCCCAGTGAAGCCTGTAATACCCGGTTAAAGCGGCCTGGAACAGATTGTGAAATGTTTGTTAATCCGTGGATATACCTTAGGGTAACGTTCAGATCACGACCGGCAATACTGAAATCATAACTGGCGCCCAGGGCAAGGCCAAGGTCGAAACCATGAAACTGGTCTTTCATGTCATAGGTAATGTCCTGATACTTTGCATTGGCACCCAGTAAAAAACCGAATTGCGGTCCGGCATGAATACTGATCTTGTCCTTAAGATAGTATTGCACCGTGAGTGGAATATTGAGGCATGACAATTTCAATTTTGGATCCAGATCAGTCTTGGGAGCATGGCCCTGGCTGGAAAACATCAATTCCAACTGGAAGTTGACAGGTTTCAAAAAATGTGAAGATGCATACACTCCAAGGTTGGCACCCGTTTTCATTAAATTATCGGTTTCCTGGCCACCAATATTTGTCAGATTAAGCCCCCCCTTAACACCGAAGTCTGTTTTACCGAATTCCTGTGCCTGTAAAACGAAGGACAAAAAAATAGCAACTAAAAATAGCAGGGATTTTTTCATGGCTAAAAAAATTAAATGTTAAACCTTAAAAATTTAATATCGAGTTAACCAGAATATTTATAAAAATCCATTATTCAATATTACAGCGAGCATTTCAATACCTGATCACGGCTATGAATCCGGAATTTCAATAATTCAGGAATAATCTTGAAAAACCTCTTGAATCAGTTTCTAAAATCATTTATATTAAAAGTTTTACCTAAAAACAAAGGTACTATGAGTCAGGAATTTATTCCCTCCGCATTGACACTTTCTTCAAATTATGCTGAAGTCAATGGTTCAAGAATGCACTATTTCGAGCTTGGTGAAGGACAGCCCATATTATTTTTTCATGGAAATCCGGTATGGTCCTATTTATGGAGGAATGTGCTTCCGCAGACGGAATATGCAGGTCGGTGCATCGCCTTCGATCTTATAGGAATGGGCCGGTCGGATAAGCCTGATATAAATTACTCTTTCCTGGATCATGTTACTTTTAATGAAGGCTTTATTGATGCAATGGAATTAAAGGATATCATCCTGGTGGTGCATGACTGGGGCATGGCGCTTGGACTATATTATGCCATGCAACATCCTGAAAATATAAAAGCAATTGCTTTTGTTGCCAACGGGGTCAATGGCCTGATCGAGGGTGTTCTGTCTCCCCTTTCGAGCTGGAAGGAAATCGACTCGCAGGTTGCCCAGATGTTGAAGTCGTTCCGGGCTCCGGGCCTGGGTTGGCAGCTCGTTGCGGAACAGAATATGTTTATCAACCAGGTTCTTCCCAACGGAGCATTAAGGGGATTAGGTCCGGAAGAAATTGCCTATTATAATGAACCCTATAAAAACCCGATGGACAGAAAAGCAGTATGGGCCTGGCCGCAACAAATCCCTGTTGACGGGATCCCTGCAGAAAATGTAAAAGCCATTTCAGAGGTAAATACTTTCCTCCAGGAAACCAGGATCCCCAAACTTTTTATACACGGGCAGGCAAGCAGGGATCAGAACGGTCTTCCCATGGTTAAATGGTTCATGGAAAATGTAAAAAACATCGAATTCCGGTCAGTGGGTCCGGTAGGACATTACCTGCAGGAAGACAAGCCTGAAGAGATCGGTATAGAACTGGCAAAGTGGATCAGGGGATTAAATCATAAGTAGAATTCCGATTTTCGGTTTTTACACCATCAAGTAATAATTAAGGATTAAATTTCATATGAATAATTATACGGGATTTACTTTCATAAGAAGAAGTACCCATAGAGTATTTCAAATTTTATTTGGGAAGAACATTTAGAATACTTTTATCATCGAATTTCACATCACTTATGATCAGTTCTCTGGCTTTTTCGACCTGGTCCCAGGTATTCCAAAGTAAAACACCTTTAAGCCGGTTATGGTGCAGGTAATAGATTATGCCCTCCCTGAAAGGTTCTTTCCATTGTTCTATTGTCTCATATCCTGCATTAAGATCTCCCACAGCTTCATAACCCAGGTCAAAGAGATCGGAATAAAAACCCGGCAGATGCTGATAGGGAATCCCGGCTCCTGCCATATTCCGGCCGGCAAGCATTCCCATCCTGTTTGCATTGTCCTCATGTTCGAATCTGATATGCTTGTCCAGCGCGGCGTTGTAAAAATTTGCGACATCGCCGGCGGCGTAGATGTCAGGATCGGAAGTCTGTAATAATTCGTTTACTTTAATGCCATTATCAACCAGCAGGCCGGCAGATTCGGCAATATAGGTTTCCGGCCTGATCCCTATTCCGGCAACCAGCCCATCGACTGAAATCCTTTTACCACCCTTCGTCCTGACCTTAAACCGTGTATTGGTTCTATCCAGGCTGTCAAGCTGGTCTTCCGTAATTACATGCACTCCTTTTTCTTCATAATATTTATTCAGAAAGTTGGAAAGTGAAGCAGGGAATATACCTGAACAGAGCCCGGGTCCGGGAAATACCAGGGTTACATTTTTCTGGTTCATGCAAAGTGCGGCCGAAATCTCAGCGCCTATGAATCCACCTCCGATCACGAGGAAATCTTTTCCGCCTTCTGTCAGTTTCCTGAGATTCTGATAATCCCGGTACGTGCGGAAGTAAATGATCTCTTTTTCATCATAGGGAAGTTTATTGACCGTTCCGCCGGTAGCGATCAATAATTTTTCATACCCGTATTCCTGGCCCTTATCATCAGTCACCGATCTGGATTTCACATCCAGTGAAACTGCAGACGTACCGAGCATCAAAGTGATATTTTCTTTATCTGTATTTCTCAACAGCACTTCTTCAGATTCACCTTTCCACAATGCTTTTGAAAGCGGAGGCCTGTTATAGGGTGGCCGGGACTCATTGCTGATCAGGCAGATGCTTCCCTCTTTGTCGGTTTCCCTTATTCCGTGAACGGCCGAATCGGCGGTTATTCCACCTCCGATGATTAAATACGTGAATGATTGCATAGTACCAATATTTTTTTATCCGATTTTTACTGAAGTCATTGTGATTGACCCGTAACAGGGTTTATCATTGAATATCTCGAGGGCATCATCTTCTTCCTGAAGTCCCAGGGAATAAAGGAGAGGGAAATAATGATCGGGAGTCTGGATGGAGAGTTTTACTGAAGGCCCCATATTTTCATAATGAATGAGTTCCCCGTGATTCCGCTCCAGTATGTGTTTTTTTATTTTATCGTTTGTTTCCATGGCCCAGTCATAACCGATGTCAGGCGAACTGAAATCGGTATGCCTGAGATTGTGAACCATATTTCCGCTTGCAATGATCAGGACTCCTTTTTTCCGCAGGTAGCCCAGTTCACCTGCAAGTTCATATTGAAAGGATGCCGATTTATAATAATCGATACTTAACTGAATGGCAGGAATATCCGCTTCAGGATACATTATTTTACTCACCGACCAGGATCCATGATCCAGCCCCCACTGTTCGTCCATTTCCACCTTGGCTTTATGAACGCAGAATGAGATGTTTTGAGCCAGCTCCGGGAAGCCCTCAGCAGGGTACCGGACAGCAAACAGGTCTGCAGGAAAACCGTAAAAATCATGAATCGTTCTGGGTTTGGCCATGGCCGTGACATAGGTACCTCGGGTTAACCAGTGAGCTGAAATAAAGAGAATAGCATCCGGCCTGGGTATTCTTTTTGCAATATCTTTCCATCCCCGGGTGAATTCATTATCCTCAATGGCATTCATCGGGCTTCCATGGCCTATGAATAAAACCGGCATTTTAAAATCCCGATCAGGCAATAAAGCCGAAATTTCCTTAATCAGATTGGCTTCCAATGTGGTTTATGAAGTAAATAGAAATTTTTCCAACTGAAATTTACAAAACGTAACGTAATTATCCTTATTTATAAAAGAGTTAACCGGTATAATTTCCTATTGTTTAGATCCCGGGCAGTGAAATAGCCCGGATATTGGTACGAGGTTAATATCCGCAATCCGTAATGCCAAGATTTCCAACTTCGCATTTTTCTGCAGAACAGGTAATTTTTCCATAGGATAAAATCTCATCAATATTCTGAAACCAATCGAAAAAAATTTTATATTTTAGAGGAAATCCAGGGAGCATTTTTACCGGGCTATTGAATTTTTTTTACGGAGCATCCCCTTGAAAAGGGATTTATACAATGAATTTCAATCTGATAGAATTCAGCGTCAGGAACAAGCTGATCTTTATTTTGTTCACATTGACAATTATTGCCTTCGGATTATATTCCCTATTCCAGATCCCTCTTGGAACAGTTCCCGATATTACCAACAACCAGGTACAGGTAATAACCACATCAAGGAATCTTGCCACCCAGGATGTGGAACAATTCATCACCTATCCTATCGAGCTGGAAATGGCAAACGTTCCCGGCGTAAGAGAGATCAGGTCCATATCCAAGTTCGGGCTTTCTGTAGTGACCGTTGTATTCGAAGATGCTCAAGGGGCATACCTGCCCAGGCAGTTGATCACCGAAAAACTCAAGAAAGCGTCCGAAATGATCCCATCCGGCTTTGGAACTCCGGAAATGGGACCCATTACCACTGGTTTAGGTGAAATATACCAATATATACTGGATACCAAACCCGGGTATAAAACCAGGTACAGCCCGATGGATCTGCGAACCATTCAGGACTGGATCGTCAGACGCCAGCTCAGTAATATTCCGGGAGTCGTGGAGATCAATACATGGGGCGGTTATCTCAAGCAATATGAAGTTGCTATTGATCCTGCGAGGTTACGTTCCTTCAACATAACGATTATCGATGTATATAACGCACTGGCTAATAATAATGAAAACACCGGCGCGGCTTATATCGAAAAGGGAACGGAAACCTATTTTATAAGGAGTTCAGGCATGGCAATGTCATTGGATGAAATCATGGATATTGTTGTGAAGAAAAAGGAAAACAAGCCTATACTGATACGTGACCTGGGAGCTGTAAAGTTCGGATATGCCAACCGGTTCGGGGCCATCACTGCAAACGGAGAAGGTGAGAAAGTTATGGGGCAGATCATGATGCTGAAAAATGCAAACCAGAATAAAGTTATCAGCGCAATTAAGCAAAGAGTCGAGGAAATTCAGAAGACACTGCCGGAAGGAGTATACATAAATCCTTTCCTCGAAAGATCGGAACTTATAGGAAAAACAACTGCTACGGTTGTCGAAAACCTTATCCTCGGGGCCCTGATCGTAATTTTTGTTGTGGTACTTCTTCTCGGAAATTTAAGATCTGGGCTGATTGTCGCTTCGGTAATTCCAATCAGCCTGTTGTTCGGAATCAGCATGATGTACATTTCCGGATTGTCAGCCAACCTGATGAGCCTGGGCGCCATTGATTTTGGAATCATCATCGATGGAGCTGTTATCATTGTGGAATTTACCGTTCACCAGTTCACGCTCCAGAGAGGCAGATTGCTTGGACTAAAGGGGGAAGATCTTGTGAATGCAAAAAATGAGATCACCATACAAAGTTCCAATATGATGATGAAATCAGCCATTTTCGGACAGGTGATCATTTTGATCGTATTCATTCCCATTTTATCTCTTTCGGGTGTGGAGGGAAAAATGTTCCGCCCGATGGCCTTATCCTTTTCATTTGCTCTCATCGGTGCCATGATATTGTGTTTTACCTATGTCCCTGTCATGGCTTCCCTATTCATGAAACCGGAAGCAAAAAATGGAAAAAGTATTTCAGAAAGGCTTCTGGAATGGCTGCTTAGAATGTATGATCCGACGATAACCTGGGCCCTGAATCACCAGAAAACTGTGATCAGCCTTGCCCTGTCGGTCCTGACAGCTTCTATATTTATTTTTATGAGAATGGGAGGGGAATTTATTCCTACCCTTGACGAGGGCGACCTTGTCATTCAGCCGATTCTGAGGCCTGGCGTTTCCCTTTCGGAGAACATCCGGTTTTGTACCAATATCGAAAAAATCCTGAAGAAGAATTTCCCGGAAGTAAAACAGGTAGTTTCAAGGATCGGCGCCGCAGAAGTACCAACCGATCCGATGTCAATGGAAATGTCAGATATAATCGTTAAACTCTATCCCAGGGAAGAATGGGTATCGGCTGATACCAAGGAGGAACTGGTAGGCCAAATGAAGAAAATGATTTCGGTCTTTCCCGGAGTGGAATATGAATTTACACAGCCGATCGAAATGAGGTTCAATGAACTGATCACGGGAGTCAGGGCGGACCTGGCCATAAAAATTTTCGGAGAAAATCTCAATACCTTATATGAAGAAGCCCTGAAAATCCGGGACCTGATCAAGAATACTCAGGGTATCGGGGACCTTTCAGTGGAACAGATCACGGGTCTTCCTCAGATGACGGTTGAGTACGACCGTGCAAAAATCGCCAAGTACGGATTGAATATATCCGACCTTAACCGGATTGTCAGGGCCGGGTTTGCCGGTGAGGCAGCAGGTTCCGTTTTTGAAGGGGAAAAACGGTTTGACATGGTCGTACGCTATAATTCTGACGATCGTACGCGAATTTCTGATCTGAAAAAGATCATGGTACCTGTTTCGGAACGCCAGCAGATCCCCCTGAATGAAATAGCCAACATAGATTATACCTATGGACCGGCACAGATATCAAGGGATGCCACCAAAAGAAGGATCGTGATAGGGATAAATGTGAGAAACCGTGATGTTCAGTCCGTGGCCAATGATCTTCAGAAAAGCATCGATGAGCACATTAAATTTCCGCCGGGCTATTATATTAAATTCGGGGGGCAGTTTGAAAATCTTCAGAATGCAAAAAAGAGACTGGCTATCGCCGTTCCTGTAGCATTGATCTTGATCCTGATCATTCTTCATTTTACGTTTCGATCATTCCGGCAGGCGCTCCTGGTTTATTCGGCCATACCCCTGGCAGCCATGGGAGGGGTTATCCTTCTCTGGATACGGGGTTTGCCATTCAGTATTTCAGCGGGTGTAGGCTTTATCGCCCTGTTCGGGATAGCCACTTTGAACGGTATCGTATTGATCAGTTTTTTCAATGAACTGCGCGACCAGGGAATCAACAACATGCGGGAAAGGATTCTTACCGGAGCAAGACAGCGCCTTCGCCCGGTTCTGCTCACAGCCGGAGCGGCAGCTCTCGGGTTTTTGCCGATGGCTTTTTCTTCATCAGCCGGCGCCGAAGTTCAACGCCCCCTTGCCACGGTTGTAATCGGAGGCCTGGTAACTGCGACATTTCTCACCCTTGTGGTATTGCCGGTTTTATATTGCCGATTTTCAACTGATAAACCTAAAAACTGAAATGCATTTCCTGAAGATAACCCTACTTTCCGTTTTCCTGTGCGGCAGCGGAATTCTGATGGCGCAGGAAACCTATGAGAAATTATCATTGAACGAAATGATCTCACTTGCCCTGGAAAGGAATCCCGAATACAGGAATGCTGACCTGTACATAGAAAAAAGTGAATTTTCACGTAAAACTGCCTGGGAACTGGGTGAAACAACCTTAGACTGGACACATGGACAGATCAATACATTAAAAACCGATAATCATTACCTGATCATGCAGGATCTGGGATCACCAGCAACCCATGCCACGCTCTCCCGGATGATGAATCAACAAATCCAATATTACCGGCTAAGAAAATTCAGAACGGAAAAGGAAATACGAAGGGATCTTGCCGTAACCTATAATAACTGGCTGTATTTCAATACGATCGATGGGATCACAGTTCAAACCCTGGAATATGTAAAAAAAGCGGCGGATTATTCGCGGCTTCAGTACAAAGCCGGTGAATCAAATCAACTTTCACAGCTTTTGATGGAAACCAAATTTCTGGACATGGAAAGCTACAGGAAAAGCCTTTCAAACCGTAAATATGAATTGGACAATGAACTAATGAAGCTGACCTTTTCAGGCAGTAAAATCATTCCTTCCGACAGCCTGCTGGCAATCCGTGAAGATTCATCACTCTTCGCTATTAAAGATTCAGTTCCCTATAATTCGCCGGATCTGGCACTTTACAGCCAGGTCGTCAATCTGGCCAAATCCAATATCGGTTACCAGAGATCCCAGTTAAGCCCTTCATTTAAGGCGGGATATTTTAATCAGCAAATTGACGGGATAAGAGGGTTCGATGGCTGGCAGCTTGGCATTGGAATACCACTATGGTTTTTCCCCCAACGTTCAAGGATACAGATAGCCAGGGTTGAAAAATCCATCGCAGAAAATGATTACAGGATGCAAAAAGCTTCCACTGAGTACGATATAACAGCACTTTATAACCAGCTTCAATTGCTTAATGAAAGAATTGAATTTTACCAGAACCGGATGCTGGCCAACGCTGCCATCATTGAGAGTAATGCCCTGCAGATGTACCAGTCAGGTGAAATCGGATATATTGAATATATACAGAACATCCTTACAGCCAATAAAAGCCGTGAGGATTTCTGGACCCTGGTTAAAGAACATAACCAGATAATTTATCAACTCGAATATTTTTTAAACGAATAAGATAATGAAAATCAAAGGGGCTGTCTGGATTATCCCGGTGCTAATCCTGTCATTCGGGTGCAAAAATTCCCGGAAAAGCGCTGAATCGGATCAAAAAACTTCTGTTGATTCCCTGATCTACCTGACACACGATCAGCAAAATACGATGAATATGCAATTTATTTCCATGAGGGAAGTATCCATACCGGATAAGGTATATGCTGACGGTTACATAAGCGTGCCTCCCGGAAATGAAGCAAGAATCAGCCCGATGATCCCCGGTTATATAACCTCAATTCCATACCTGGAAGGTGAAAAAGTGGCGAAAGGATCTGAAGTACTGCGAATAAAAAGCCGTGAAGCCATCGATCTCCAGGAAAGATATCTTGATCTTTTAAGCAGGTTCAATTACCTGGAAAATGAATATAACCGTCAGAAATTGCTGAATGACAACAATGTAAATGCAAGGAAAACTTTCCTGCTGGCGGAATCCGATTATATTTCCACCAGGGCAAACCTGGAAGGCATCCGGAAAAAACTGATATTCACAGGTATCGATCTGACACGGCTGGAACAGGGAAATATAGCCAGCGAATTAAGTATACGGACACCGGTAGCCGGATATATTACAAAAGAGGATCTGAAGATCGGTGAATACGTAAACCCGGATGAAGTCCTGATTGAGGTTACGAACCCTGATCACCTGCATGTGGAATTGAACGTTTTTGAAAAAGATGCAAGCCGCGTTAAGCCGGGTCATCGTTTCACCCTTCATGTCAACAACCTTGATTCGATAATGAAAGGAGAGGTATTTATGGTCAATAAAAAGCTGGATGACGAAAAAAGGACCCTGAGTGTGCATGGTGATTTTGACCGAATGCCCGGTGTGCTTCCCGGTATGTTCGCCGAGGCCGAGATCTACGTCGATATCAGGAAGGGCTGGATGCTTCCCAACGATGCCATATTTCGCGGGGAGAAGAAAAATTTCATTTTTGAAATCCGGGAAGAAGCTGATAAGATTATGTTAAAACCAATCTCCGTAACCCTGGGAAGGGATTATGGCGAGCTCACGGAAATCATAGGACCGGAAGGCTTTCATCCTGAAATACCGGGAAAACAATTTGCGATGAATGGATTATATTACCTTGCCTCATTAATTCCGGGTAATTAACCTATTTTAGCGATTAAAAATTATCAATTATGAGTGTGCAGGAAAATGATATTCTCAAGTACCCGATAGGAAGATATGCCAGACCAGAAACCATAACGGAAAAAGATATTCGGACATGGATCCGGGAAATTGAAGAATTACCCGGCCAGTTGAATGACCTGGTAAAAACCCTGGATGATAATCAATTAAATCTTCGTTACAGACCCGGGGGCTGGACCATCCGGCAGGTAATACATCACCTGGCCGACAGCCACTATAACAGTTTCATCAGGTTCAAGCTTGCACTTACTGAGACCGATCCTGTCGTTAAGCCATACAAGCAGGCCGAGTGGTCGGAGTTGCCGGATGCAATGCAGGCCGATGTGCGTTCATCTCTGCAGATCCTCGAAGGTCTTCATAACCGCTGGACCGTTTTGCTGAAAAGCATGAGCCCGGAACAATTCGAAAAAACTTTTGTTCACCCTGAAAGGCAGGGATTGCAGAAGCTTAATGCCAACCTGGGATTATATGCCTGGCACGGGAAACATCACCTGGCCCACATAAAAAAAGCACTGGAAATGCAATAGCAATCCGGATTTACGCACTGTATCAATCAATCTATATCAGGGACGGAAATAATCTCTACCAGAATTAGCCACCAATGCACAAATTATAATCTTGATTAATTCTAATATTAACTCGAATCAAATCGTGAAGTAATATGAAGGTCAATCTACCCCATTTATGATTTTGTCTATGATAGGATAATAATTAAAAATAATTTTTTCATGAATTTTATTAAAAGGTTGATAAGGAAATCATAGCCAAAAAATGGATGAATGCTTCTTATAAGTTATTTAACCGGCACGAAATTCCTATCCCTTTACCTGAAAAAATAAATATGCCGGAATGAAATAACATTGAATATGCCGGAATATAAGTGTACTTCCTAGTTCATTTTATTGATTAAATCCCATACAACAATTCCTATGCTCACTGAAATATTCAGGGAATGTTTTGTTCCTGTTTGCGGGATCTCCAGTACATGATCCGCCAGTTGAACAATGCTGTCCTTAACCCCCGAAACCTCATTGCCGAAAACCAGAACGTACCGTTCCCCTTTTACGGGTAAGAATTTATCCAGGGAAATGCTTTCGTCGGCCTGTTCAACCGCAAGAATTTTATAATTGCGATCCCTGAGTTGTGCCAGCGGAACAAGGGGTTCCCGGAAATATTCCCAGTCCATTGATTCGGTGGCGCCGAGGGCCGTTTTATGAATTTCCCTGTGAGGCGGCCGGCCGGTAATTCCCGTCAGGATGATCTTCTCAAGCCGGAAGGCGTCGGCAGTGCGGAATGCCGACCCGACATTATACATGCTTCTTACATCATCCAGCATTAGAATGACTGGATTTTTCGGCAGGTTACGGAACTCTTCAACCGTGGGCCGGTTGAGCTCTTCGTTTTTTAATTTTCTCATTAATTACCTTGTGATCCGGCTTATTCTAAATTACAAAATTGAGCAAAGGAACGTTTTAATTTATGTAATTTAGTGAGCAATTAAATTCATTGCCCGTTCCATGGCTGAAACCAGGTCTGCCAGACAAATACAGGAAACTCCTTTAATGAAACAGTATTTTGCTGTGAAAGCCAAATACCCGGGCGCCTTGATCCTCTTCAGGGTGGGTGATTTTTACGAGACTTTCGGGGAAGATGCGGTCAAGGCCAGCAAGATACTTGATATCATTCTTACCCGGCGGGCAAACGGAGCAGCCTCGGAAGTTGAACTGGCGGGCTTTCCCCACCATGCCCTGGATTCCTACCTGCCAAGACTGATCAGAGCAGGACAACGGGTGGCCATCTGCGACCAGCTTGAAGACCCTAAAATGGCGAAGGGAATTGTCAAGCGGGGTGTGACCGAACTTGTCACCCCGGGATTATCATTTCATGAAAATGTGCTGGACAGGAAGCAGAATAATTTCCTTTGTTCATTGTTCTTCGGCAATGAAAAGACAGGGATCGCCTTCCTTGATCTTTCTACCGGCGAGTTCCTGGTTTCTTCCGGGAATCTGCAATACATCGAAAACCTGCTGCAGGGCTTTCTGCCTTCGGAGGTAATTTTCCCTAAAACACATAAGGAAAATTTTGAAAAAAACTTCGGAGAAAAATACCATACCTATCACCTGGATGACTGGATCTACAGTTTTGATTTCGCCTATGAAAATCTGACCGGTCACTTTCAAACCCAAACACTGAAGGGTTTCGGCATTGAGGAGATCCATGAAGGGATCATCGCCGCCGGGGCGATCCTGCATTACCTGAAACAAACGGAACATAACGACCTTGGACATATCTCTTCCATTTCCAGGATAGAAGAGGATAATTATATATGGCTTGACAGGTTCACCATCAGGAACCTGGAACTGGTAGCCGCGCAACAGGAAGACGGGATACCCCTGGTGGATATTCTTGATGAAACAGTAACCCCGATGGGGGCGCGCCTTTTGCGAAAATGGCTTCTGATGCCGTTAAAGGATGTGTCAAGGATAAAAGACCGACATGACTGTGTGGAGGTGCTGTTCAA
>JBJKSY010000307.1:0-6098 GCA_046703645.1 Cyclobacteriaceae bacterium | reverse complement strand
AGTCCGCCATGATCCATCATCCAGGCATAGGCATCGTCGTCAAGCATTTCTGTCCAGAGGTAGGCATAATATCCCGCTGCATAACCGTTGCTCCAGATATGCAGGAAATAGCTGGAACGATATCGGGGAGGCACCTGGGGAATATCCAGGTGTGTGGTTTTCAGGGCCTCTTTTTCAAACTGGTCGACCGAAGTAATGCTGTCGCCTGCCGGGATCGTATGCCATTGCATGTCGAGGTCGGCCGCTCCCAGTAACTCAGTCAGCTTATATCCCTGGTTGAAGGTGGAGGATCTCTTGATCTTATCGATCAGTCCCTGCGGCATGGTTTCCCCGGTCTTGTAATTAATGGCATAATGCTTCAGCACCCGGGGATCCAGTGCCCAGTGTTCGTTGAACTGCGAAGGAAATTCCACGAAATCCCGGGCCACGTTGGTCCCGGACAGGCTGGGGTATTCCTGGCTGGCGAAAAAGCCATGAAGAGCATGCCCGAATTCATGGAACATGGTGCTGACATCATCAAAACTCAACAGTGCCGGTTCACCGGGGGCCGGCTTCGCAAAATTGCATACATTATAGATAACCGGCTTATTCCCGAGCAATTTCGATTGTATGACAACGTTGTCCATCCATGCCCCGCCTGATTTATTATCGCGTTTGAAATAATCGCAATAGAACAATCCGAGGGAAGAGCTGTCCTTGTCAAACACTTCATACACCCTAACGTCAGGCTGGTAAACGGGGATATCCGTTCTTCTCTTAAATGTCAGGCCATAAAGCTGGTTGGCAGCATAGAACACTCCTTTTTCGAGAACATTATACAATTCAAAATAAGGTTTTACCTCATTATCATCCAGGGCGTATTTTTCTTTCCTCAACTTTTCGGCATAGTAATTCCAATCCCAGGCTTCAAGGCTGAAGTTTCCATGTTCTTTATTGATGATTGTCTGCAGTTCTGCAATTTCTTTCCTTGCCTTTTCAGTTGCCGGGGGCACAAGCTTTTTCAAAAAGGATTCAACGGCTTCCGGTGTTTTGGCCATCTGGTTCTGAAGCACCCAGGCTGCATAGTCCGGGAAGCCGAGCAGCCTGGCTTTTTCAGCCCTTATCTCTGCAAGCCGTTTTATGGTAGAACGTGTGTCATTTTCATCTCCTTTTTCCGCACGGTTCCAGGAAGCTTCGAAAAGCTTATGACGGGTATCCCTGTTTTCCAGTGATTGCAGGGCGGGCTGCTGTGTGGTGTTCTGCAGCGGGATCAGCCACTTCCCGGTTTTGCCGCTGTTTTCCGCGTCCAGGGCGGCAGCTTTCAATGCGGCATCGGATAACCCCGCAAGCACGGTTTGATTGTCGACAACAAGGGCCCCTGCCTTGGCGGCTGCCAGCAACTGGTTCGTGAATTTGGCACTCAGTGATGCTTCTTCTTCATTAAGCTTTTTAAGTTTCGTCTTATCATCGGCAGATAGATCCGCACCGGCCCTTACAAATTCTTCATGGTAATATTCAAGCAGATGCATGGATTCTGAATCCAGTTTGAGCGTGTTCCGTTCCTGGTATATAGTCTTGAAACGTTCATATAATTTATCATTCAGGAAAATGGCATCCTGCTGGGCGGCTATACGGGGTGCTTCCGTTTCCTGGAGTTGCTGCAGAACGGAATCGGTATTGGCCCCCGAAAGCATATTGAAAATATTTTTAACCCGCTGAAGGAGCTGCCCGCTTTTTTCAATGGCTACCAGGGTGTTCTCAAAAGTGGGAGCTTCCGGGTTATTGGCAATGCTGTCTATCTGGCTTAGCTGGTCCTTAAAACCCTCATCGAAAGCCGGAGCAAAATCACTGTCTTTGATCCTTGTGAAATCGGGCGCATGAAAAGGGAGTGTTCCCGGGCTTAACAAAGGATTCAATGAATTTGCACTTTCCATGTTTTGGTTGCTTTCGGTTTTAGGGTTACAGGAAATAATGAGGAGGATAAAAATCCAGGGGATGAAATTGATTGTTTTTTTCATGGTTATATGGGTCATTCAATAAATTATCAGGAATTGTCTATCCCGCATTCTATGGGATGAAGAACCATCCTTAAAAAACTCCGGGAAAATACAACTATTTAAACCGAACCGCAACGGAAATAATTATCTTTCAATTTGCGGAAACAAAATCCTGATCCCTGTCAATCGGTGCTTTTTTTTGTAATATCTTTTAATATTGCCTCACCCTTTGTAAGCCAGGAAATCCCGAATGCCCAAAGGGCGAAAGTTTCAAGCCAGAATATGAGGTTCAAACCGTTTATCTCCGGGTATTTCCCCGAAAGAAATATTTTATATACCGCGATCAGGACTATGCAGGCGATCATAACCCGGCCACACCACCTGTACACCTTGTTTCTTCTTAGTTTCTGAGGATTGGTAACAGGGCTTTCACTGCTTTTGGTAAACAGGTAAAGGGAGAAAAAGGAAAGTATGGCAAACAGGCAGGTGGCCGACAAAAAATGAATATCTCCAACAAGAGGGTTGTTACTGCTGGGCTGAATATTACATTGAGGAAAAGGTGACTCAGGAGGAGTGGGGAAGAATGCCACACCCAAAGCAAACAGTCCGGCGAGGTTTCCCGCAATATTATCGATAGTCTTATATCCTTTGTAGGAGAAAAGGAACAAGGCAATGGAACAAAGGATACCCACAAAAACATTCCTCATTTCCGTATGGTAATAATTGGATATGGATCCCTGGATTGCATTGCAGCCGCTTACCGCGATGGATCCTATTACAAGTACAACCGGGAACAGGATCCCGAGGATACCGATTGCTTTCCTGAGCGTCAGGTAGGAAATGACGAGTAGTTTTTCTTCAGGTTTGTCTTCCATTTTTTTAAGGTTGATGAATTCGGAATATGAAACAATAGAGAAACCGAACCGGAAGGGAATGCATGGTTAAACCGGTAATCATTAAAAATATACATAAATTTTTCGATCCACAATATCGGACAGTTCTTTGTTCATTAACGGACAATTTTGATTTCACCATCCTTTTAATTTCATCGGAATCAATAATTTTCGGATGGCACGATTTTTAATACTACATTTAGGAAAATATTATTTTATCGGTTATGAAGAAATACCAACTCGGGGAATTCGAAGAGATCGTCATGCTGACCGTTGCGATTCTTACCAATGATGCTTACGGGGTTTCCATCAAAAAAGAAATAGAGTCCAGGCTTTCACGGAAAGTAAGCGTGGGCGCCCTGCAAACCGCTTTGAAGAGGCTTGAAATGAAAGGCTACCTGAAATCCCATGAGGGCGAAGCGACGGAAGTTCGTGCCGGCCGGCCGAAGCGCTACTTTGAAGTAACCGTACCCGGTCAGAAAGCGATTGCCTACACGAAGAGCATCCGTGATGAACTGTGGAGTGCCATTCCCAGCCTTTCGCCGGAATTGAAAGTCGTTTATTAAGAAGATGAGAAAGAGGAAAGCCGGACCTCCTGGACTTTTCCTGCGTTTCTTCCGGTGGTTCTGCCACCCGGAACTGAAGGATTACATCGAGGGGGACATGATGGAATTGTATTATGAGAGAATAAAAAATAAAGGAAAACGGAGGGCGGATATAAAGTTCATTATTGATGTCGTACTGCTTTTCAGGCCGGGCATTATCCGGCTGTCGAAAAATATGAAATATTTAAACACCTACGCCATGTTCAGAAACTATTTCAAGGTCACATTCCGGAACCTCGTCCGGCATAAGGGATATGCCGCCCTGAACATTGCCGGTTTTGCGGCAGGTATTGCCGTATGCATTGTCATCCTGCTTTTTGTTTCGTTTGAAAGAAGCTTCGATAACTTTCAGCCGGATGACCTGTACCGTCTGAATGAAGTGCAGGCTTTCCCGGGCATGCTCGCCTCCCAGGAGGTCGCATTATCGATGAGTCCCATGGGACCGGCTCTCAAAGACGAATTCCCGGAAATTAAAAATTTTACCCGGGTATCCTGGTTTAGAAACTATATGGTTTATTCCGGTTCAAAAAAAGCCTACCTGGGGCAATCCTTCCTGGTCGACTCCACCTTCCTGCAAATGTTCAATTTCAAAATGATCGAAGGCAACCGGGCCACAGCGCTTATGAAACCCAACCAGGCAGTACTTACCCGGTCCGCAGCCAGAAAAATATTCGGTGACGAGGATCCCCTGAATAAAATGATCACCTATTACAGCCGTGACACGATGACCTTTATGGTAACCGGTGTTTTGAAGGATGTGCCGGAGAATTCGCAAATGCAGTTTGATGCGTTGTACTCTTTCAGTTCCCTGAAGGATCCGACCCTGGCGGAAAACTGGGGAGGCAACTGGCTGAATACATACCTTGAACTTCAGCCACATGCGGATATTGCCGCCCTTGAAAAAAAATTCCCGGCTTTTCTGAAAGAACACATGGCTTCCAGTGAGGGATGGAAATATTACACCCTCTTCCTGCTGCCTTACAAAAATGTTCACGCGGGAGCTTCGGATATCGGCCTGGATTATATCAATTATCACAAGTTCGATGGAAAGTATACCGATTTATTTTTCGGTCTTGCGCTCATCATCCTCGTCATTGCCTGCATCAATTTTATGAACCTTTCCACCGCCCGGTCAGCCGAAAGGGCAAAAGAAGTGGGAATCCGGAAATCGATAGGCTCGCGCCGGATCCAGCTCGCTTTTCAGTTTATAACGGAATCGGTGATAATGTCACTGATCGCACTTGTCATTGCCCTGGCCCTTGTATACCTGATGCTTCCTTCGGTGAACAGTTTGAGTCAGCGTAATTTAAGTTTAGACTTTTTACTGAAGCCATGGCCGGCCATCCTAACCGCGGGAGGAGCCGTTGTTATAGGAATTCTTTCGGGAATATATCCGGCTTTTTACCTGTCAGGCTTTCAGCCGGTTAAAGTGCTGAAAAGTGCCAATCCCGACGGGGGGAGCCGGCCGGTTCTAAGGAATGTGCTGGTTGTCATCCAGTTCTCAAGCGCCATTTGCCTCATGATCAATTCTGTCTTTATCGTGCGGCAATTGAATTTCATGCTCAGCAAGGACCCGGGATTTGATAAAAGCAATGTGGTGGATATTGAACTGAACGGTAAAAGCGGAAGCAATACGGAGGAATTGAAAACAGAATTATTGAAAAACAACCTGATAAAAGGTGTGACCGCCTGCCAGGACATCCTGGGCAGCCACCTGGATCAATCAACTGTTGAATTCAGGGGTGATGGCCCGAAGCGATTTCTGACGGCTACGCGGCTCATCGTCGATCCCGATTATTTAAGACTGTATAAAATACCCGTGATTTACGGCAGGGATTTTTCAGAAAGCAATTCCGCCCGGGGAAATGAATACATAATCAATGAAACTTTTGCGAAGGAATTATTATCGGACGAACCCGGCCGACCTATGTCATCCCTGATCGGGGATCGTTTCGGTTTCGATTCCACGGGTACGATCATTGGAATAGCCAGGGATTTTAATTTCAATTCCCTTCATAACAAAATTGAAACTCTTTTCATCAATAATAATGTCCAATATAGATTCAGCCATCTTTCCGTAAAGATCGACGGGAGTAAGACTGCCGAATCGCTTGCCTGCATCCGATCTGTTTGGGACTCGAAGTACCCGGACCAGCCGTTCCGGTACCAGTTCCTTGATGATCATTTCAACGAGGTTTACCAGTCTGACAGCCAGGTGAGCAGTATTGTCGCTAGGCTGACCCTGCTCGCCTTCATCATTTCATGCCTGGGCCTGTTTGGCCTGGCATCTTATTCCGCTGAAAGAAGGGTAAAGGAAGTGGGCATCCGGAAGGTATTCGGCGCTTCTGTTGCCGGCATAGCTGTTATGCTCTCAAAGGATTTTATAAAGTATGTAATGGTGGCTTCGGTAATTACCCTGCCATTGGCATGGTTCATTGTCCGTCAGTGGATCCGTAATTATGCTTATCATATACCCATCAGCCTATGGATCTTCTTAGTCTCGGTACTGGCATCCATTGTCATTGCCCTTGTTACAACCAGTTACCAGGCCGTCAAATCCGCCAGTGCCAATCCCGTCAGCAGTCTGAGAAACGAGTAAATGATCCTTATGAAAAAAGAGGAAG
>JBJKSY010000306.1:0-4646 GCA_046703645.1 Cyclobacteriaceae bacterium | reverse complement strand
CGTTTAAAATTTATCGAGGAAGCTTCATCGAAATAGCGGGTCGGGCAGGTGATTTCAGCGATCTCATAACCCGCATAAAAGATCTGTGCAATCATCTGGTTGTCGAAAATGAAATCATTGGAATTTTCTTTATAATTAATGCGCTGCAGAACTTCTTTTGAAAAGGCTCTGTACCCCGTATGATATTCACTTAATTTCTGATTCATCATAAGGTTCTGAAACAAGGTAAGAAACCGGTTTGATATATATTTATATATCGGCATCCCCCCCTTCAAAGCCCCTTTGCCAAGGATTCTTGAACCGATAACGACGGGATAAACATTATTGGCGATCATGTAGCACATGGAAGGGATCAGCTTTGGGGTATACTGGTAATCCGGGTGAAGCATGACAATGATATCTGCATTCAGCTCAATCGCTTTGGCATAACATTGCTTCTGATTGCCCCCGTATCCCACATTGCTGTCAAGTGAAACAACATGTTTTATTCCTAATTGCCGGCAAATTTCCACTGTCTCATCCTGGCTTTTATCATCAATAAGTATGATATGATCTACTATGTCCAGAGGGATCTCGGCATAGGTTTTAGCCAGTGTTTTGGCGGCATTATAGGCAGGTAAAACTACTGCTATAGTCTTTCCATTGATCATGAAAAAATTTTTAGACAAAAATAATCATACATATTATATTAATCGGAATTCATCTCAGAGGGCTTTCTTTCGGCAAACACAAAGCCATTCTTACTATAAAGCGGCACAAGCTGAGGATATTTTTTCAGGTAATAGGCACTGGCTGTATTTTTCATGACAAAATAGACAGGTTTGTCGATATTTCCATGCAACAGCCATTCAAGGCTGTCAGACTCAGGATTAGAATATTCAGGTTTTCGGAAATAATATAGCTGGGCATAACTTTTAAATCCGAGGGTTTCCATATAACAATTCCTTCCTGCGTGGTCCCGATAAAATTCGATTGCTGCCCGTTGGCTATAGCCTTCAATTTTGGGAACAATAAAAAAGGCGGTTGAATAGGTAAAGACGGTAGTTATTGCCAGCATGGCATAGACTTTTTTCCCGATACCTCCCTTTAAAAAATACAATACATAGATAGAACCAACTATTAAAAACAAACCAATGAGAAATTCGAATCCGCTCCACGGAACATGGGCCTGAAGATTCCCCATTGCAAAATCATCTTTGATAATATGTGAACTTATGATTTTATCCTTGTACCGGTCCACCAGGATCAACGAACCTTCGAGCAATCCCCATAAAATAGCCAGGGCAAGGATTGTATTTTTCATCCATAGAGGCATATCCATTTTATCAGCTTTCAACCGGTATGTTACATATGCGGCCAGAAAGGCAAGAGGGAAATAGCACATGGAAGAGTAATGAACGATCTTCGTTTTGACGATTGTAAAAAGGATCAGCACAGTCCAGAATAAAATCAGCATCAATGTCCTGAATGACCTGTAATTTTCAACAGGCTCCCTGCTTATAATGCAATATCTGTGAAAGAAAAAAACGGAGGCCGGAAATACTCCCAGAAACAGCACCACAAAATGATAAAATAAAAAACCGCCGTGACCTGCATCCTTTGTCTGAAATAGACGGATGTTGTAATCGATGAATGCCTGAATGGTACCGGTATGACCTGTTACGACAAGAAGAATAAACCACATTCCTCCTATTATAATAAAAATGACCGCAGCCAGGGACATATGCGATATTCGAAGATCTTTCCAACTTTTTCTGATGATTAAATATAGAAGGACGGTAAGTCCGAAGATCAAAAGACCTACAGGGCCCTTGGTAAGTACCGCCATTCCTGTAAATAAAGCCGCGAGACAGGCATGGATTAATTTTTTCTTATTATTTTTTTCCGACAGGTATAAATATGCATGTACTATACCCAGGAAAATGAACAGATTGAACCATGGATCAATAATTCCGGATTTAAAATAAAAAAAAGGCAAAATAGACCCTCCATAAAATGCTGCCCAAAACAGTCCGAATTCACGGTTCACAATTTTTCTGCCGAACCTGAATAACACGAGAAGGGTTATAACGCCGCAAACGGCATCAGGAAACCTAGCAGCAAATTCGTTAATTCCGAATATTTTCATTGACAAAGCCTGAAACCAGATAAATAATGGAGGCTTTTCCCAGAATGGGTGAAAATTAATCTGAACCGTAAGCCAGTTCCTGGAAACAAGCATTTCCCGGGCAGCTTCGGCAAAATTGATCTCATCCCAGTCAAAAAGATGAACCCTGCCCAGGAACGGGATAAAAAGCAATGCTGCAACTGCAATTATTGTTGCCTGGATCCAGCGATCATTTTTATTCAGGTTCATATCAAAATTACAAATGCTTTCCGGCAAATCTAAGAATTGAATGAATGCATAATGTTTGTTTGACCTAAAAATTCATGGTTTTACAATCGTAATTGCTCCTGGTCCGCTGACAGGATAATATCCACATAAAATGAACAACAGTTTGTTTCTTTTCAGGATACCGGTCTGTACTGAATCCGAAGCATAATATCTCTATAACATGATACTATCACAGATAAAGTATTCAATTTTCACCTCCCTGAGATCAGTGCACAAAGCAAAAATTATTCTTAAATCATTGGAAGAGTAAGTCAAAATAGCTTATTAAAACTTTGTATTGGCAGGAAACCATGTTATCTTGCGAGGATTTTCCTTGAGGTTGTAACATCATATGACCTGGGTTTATCCGTTTGAAAAATAATTTAGCACTTAACACCCAATAAAAATTCATGGATCAAAGAGGTACAGTCAAATTTATTCCTCCTTCAAAAAATGATTTCTTTCATACATTAAGGAGTCGTGTAGATAATTATTTTTCTTCCAACCAGCTTTCAACACATGCTAATTCCGAAATGGTGCTAAAAACAGTTATTCTTCTTCTCGCTTATGTAAGTCCTTTGTTATTTATCGTACTGGTCAATCCTCCATTCTGGATCGCTCTGATCGGCTGGTCCCTTTCAGGTATTGCCCTGGCGGGAATCGGGATGAGTGTTATGCATGATGCCAACCATGGGGCTTATTCCGGAAATAAAGTGGTTAATTATATTATGGGCCATACATTAAATCTGCTGGGCGGTTCAGTGTATAACTGGAAACTTCAGCATAATCTGCTTCATCATACCTATACCAATATATCCGGCATGGATGATGATATCCAGGAACGTGCCGCGCTCATCATGTCACCTCATTCCCAATCAAAAAAGTATCATCGCTTTCAGTGGATCTATGCAACATTTTTCTACGGACTTATGACGTTGTATTGGGTTCTGGCCAAAGATATCCGTCAATATTATGCCTATATAAAAGATGGTACGGTAAAAAATTCTACCAGGATCAATCCTGGTACCTTACTTCTCATAATATCGAATAAAATTATCTATTTCATTATAATGATCGGCCTCCCCATATTTGTCTTTAAACTGACTTATTATCAGGTGATAATTGGATTCATTGTTATGCATTTTTTCTCCGGAGTCATATTATCCTATGTATTCCAGTTGGCGCATACGGTAGAAGGGACATCGCATCCCCTTCCCGATTCGCAGGGAGTAATTAAAAATTCGTGGGCTATTCACCAGATGAGTACTACGGCAAATTTCTCTCCAAGAAACAGACTGATCTCCTGGTATGTAGGCGGATTGAATTTTCAGATCGAACATCATCTATTCCCCAGGATATGCCATGTACATTATCCTAAGATTTCAAAAATAGTGCAAACGACAGCGGAGGAATTCAAAGTACCCTACATGGTAAATCCCTCCTTTCTATCAGCATTGCGTTCACATTTCAGGCTTCTAAAGGCTTTTGGCAGACTCCCTCACCTGGACGAGGTTATGGCCTGAACTTATCAGGCTAATATTATAAAAATCAGTAACAGGACTCCTGAAATTTATATTTTACTCCGTTCTTGTTGCGGTAAGCAAATCGATATGAAATTTTTTCCCGATCTCATTACTGAAATTTATGGCATCAAATTCCGGATTGTTAAAGGAAAACGATTTTAGTATCGGGAAGCCTGATCTTACAGCATCATTTAAAATCACTTTGAATTTTAAACACCAGTTCGCTTCAACATCCATTGCAATGGCATAAGGCAACAGACTTTCAAAATGGGGTACCGTCATTTCAGGAATGTGATGTATGGGAAGCCGGTCGTTCCTGACAGTCTTTAAATATAGCTTCAAGCCTTCAATTTCATTAGCAAGCTGCTTTCCCATTAAACCGGGGCTGCAGATCAATAAATCAAAGGTCAGGCCTGCAAATACCATAAAAAATAAAATAGTTGCAAAAAAATGAGCCATTGTCTGGTCGGCATTTGAAAGTAATAATATATGTGTCTGAATACTGACAAAACTGTGTAACAGGAAAAACAGGGAAAGACTGGTAAGGGCAATAAATGTAAATTTCAATAGAGAATTGCCCGCTCTGAAATTAAGTATTAGAAGAATTATCAGGGGTAAAACTACTAAAATGAAAAGGCTTTGAATCAGGCCGGTAAGAAATGTGTCTTCATTATAGATATAGGTAAAAGATAATGTTACAACCATACATGCAAGTGAAAGCACGAATCCTGCCAGGAAACTCCTGTAAT
>JBJKSY010000305.1:0-3399 GCA_046703645.1 Cyclobacteriaceae bacterium | reverse complement strand
ATATTTCTCGGCCCGGTAGTAAAGGCCTGCTGAAAGGTCCGGGCGAATCTGTGATTCCTGCCCTTTATTGGCCAATAGGGGATCATTAGGGTCAATATACCTGTATTTATTGAAATCCATAGTCTGGGAATAGAATCCTACTCTTACACCGATGCTTAATTTTGAATTTTTAAGTCCGACCTGATAGGCGAAGGAAGCTTCTGTCTCCAGATTATTTACGACCCCCAGATGATCGTTTACAATATGAAAGCCGACCCCGCTGTTCAATTTCAGCAAAGGCATATTGGCGCTGATAACCTGGGTATTGGGTGCTCCGCTGCCATCGAAGGTCGATTGGTAACCCAGCCATTGAGAACGTTGAAAAGCCGTAAAATTCACGGCCCCGGGAATGCCGGCATATGCCGGGTTGTAGTAAAGCGTATTAAACATGTATTGCGTAAACTGGGGGTCTTGCTGGGCAAAAGAAGGATTTTGCATAACAATTATTAACATGACCCCGAGCCCATATCTAAAAATATTGCGCATACCTTTCCCCTATAATAGTATACAATAATACATATCTATATCAGCATCTCAAATATTTATAAAGGAAATGCCTTCAGACGGGGTTATTTCGCCTTATTTATATTCTTAATATACAATTCCAGGGCTCCGGCCATAGAGGGAGCTTCCGGCTGGGGGGCTTCAATATCTATATTGAGTCCGGCATCCTTTGCTGCCTTGACAGTAGAGGGACCAAAAGCTGCGATCCTGGTTTTATCTTGCCGGTAATCCGGGAAATTATCAAACAGGGATTTAATTCCTGACGGGCTGAAGAAGGCGATTATATCATAATTTTTAATGGGGAAATCGGAAAGGTCGCTGGCAACTGTCTTATAAATTACGGCTTCCGTAAACTGAAATCCATTCTGGGCCAGAAAATCCGGGATATCATTTTTCCGGATGTTGGAACAAGGGAAAAGGAATTTTTCGTTTTTGTGTTTTTTAAGAATTTCTATGAGGTCGCGGGCTGTTTTGGAGCCCGTGAAAATTTTTCTTTTACGGATCACGATATATTTCTGGAGGTAATTGGACGTCTGGTCTGAAATACAAAAATATTTCATATCAGTGGGCACCTCAATTTTCATTTCATTACACAGCTTGAAAAAATGGTCGACCGCATTTCTGCTTGTGAATATAACAGCAGAATGATTAAGAATTTCAATATGCTGTCTCCGGAATTCTTTACCGGAAACCGGCTCAATCTGGATGAAAGGCCGGAAATCAATATTTAATTTGAATTTGTCTTTAAGTTTATCATAAGGCGAATTACCATTTTCAGGATCAGGTTGCGATATAAGTATGCTTCTGACCTCAGATAACTTTAGCTTTTCATTAACCATATATCATTCCTTAGATTAGATGAACCATGTCGCCAGCGAGGAATCTAAAATTAATTTCAACCCTAACACAACCGGTATCAATTCTGAAGCGCAAAGATATGAAATAATATACATTTTTTTATAAGGGGCATAAATCAATATTTTAAGCATGATTAAAAACATCCGGAGGAATGCGATATATACCAGCGATCCCGCCAGGAAAAGTGCGTAACGATTAAAATTCACTTTAAAGATAAAAAGCAACACCAGGGAAATAGACCAGTAAGCCATCAGCATAAAAAGAGTGATACGGCTCGATTCTATAAAATGCACTTTCCCGACATCCCGAATTTGAAGCAGGTAGGAAAGATTTCGCACGAGATTGAATTTGAGCAATATCCAAATAAGAACAGCCATTGAAATTATTGCCCAGTAAAACATGCCCCTGAAAAATTCATGATGTACAATGTCATTCCCCGTCCCATTGCCGAAAAAAATTATATAAAGGAAAAAGCCCAGCAGTAAAGCTTCAAGGATCACAAAAAGCAAATCGGTTCCACCCACCGGTTTATTCCTGTCGAGAAGATCATCGGCCTCGGGCCTCATCAGTATCCTTCCAATATTGAGATATTGACCAAAAAGTTTTCTGTCAAAATTCAAAAGAAATGCAATATAGGCGGCGATCAAAAGGAATCCGATTATCAGAAAATTCCTGATGCCGCTATGAAAAGGTCTCAGGAAATCGGCTCCGTTTTTTCCTTCCTCCGGAATTTTTCCGCCCTTGGGGCTGACAGAAACCTGTAGCTTGCTTACATTCTTCCCCGGAAGATAAATTCCTATGAAGAGGGAATCCCCGGGGCTTGCGGAAAACAAGCTGTCAAAATCAATCCATTTCGTTGTTTCAACAGGAGCCGAATAAAAATATTTGCCATTCAGGAACATATGGGAATTTTCAGGCAATCTGAATTTAATTCGGGCGCCGGGGAACTCATAACGGGAAACCGGAAGTAATATATTGGAAACATTTTTTTCAACCGACTGTACCAGGGGCATATAAGTCCCGCTGGAATTATCGAAAAAATACAGCCGGCCATTAATTTGATTAGCAGTTCCAGATTGAGCATACGATTGTAAAGGGATACTTAAGGTCAGCCATAAAATGGCGGGAAAAATAAATGCAAATTTCCCGTGAAAGGTTGGATAGATTTTATGGTTTGATCTCATTCAGAAGCTGCTAATATAACCAATATGTATCTTAGAATATTTCAGATTAAATGCCTGGTTATTGTCCTTACCCAGGGCATAAATTACAGCCAGGTCTCCCAGAGGAGTTCCCAGGTTAAATCCGGCACCAATCCCAACCGGAACCTGGCCTGCCCCGTTCTTATTCAATTCATTTCTTAACCAGCCAATATCCGTGAATACAAGCAGGTAGGATCGTTCCTCCATTCTCAACCTGTATTCAAAATTACCAATTAAATACTGTGAAGAATAAAAATATTTTTCATTAAATCCTCTCAGGGAACCAAGACCACCCGGCCTGTAAAGATCACTCAGGAATAAATGATCATCATGAACATATCCCCCGCTCAGTCGGGTCAGCAGGGTGGTCTTTTTGCCCATTTTTGTAAACCTGCTCAGCGAAAAATTACCATTGGTCTGGAACTGTTTCCCCGGTCCGGTTACACTTCCCGCTGTCACCGAATCAGCAAGGATCTTTTTAAAGCCAACTCCTGCATATATGTTGATCACCCATCCGTACAACGGAAAGTCTATATCATTCAGATGAGTGAATGAATAGGTAAGGCCATAATTTGATGTATTTGTATTTGCCAGGCGGTTGATTGAATCGTTTTTAATATTAATTGTGCCCAGAAGCCGCGAGGACAGGAATCCGGCCTCCACCCCGAATTTTCCATAACCGGAATTACGAAGGTTAAAGCCAATATGAAATCCCGTGTTAAGGTATGATGTGTCCTGCTTGAAAATATTAATTTTTTTTTTTTTTTTTTTTTTTTTTTTTTTTTTTTTTTTTTTT
>JBJKSY010000304.1:0-2727 GCA_046703645.1 Cyclobacteriaceae bacterium | reverse complement strand
GTCCTCCATTTTCATGCTCATATAAAGCCGGGGCATAAGGGGAAAATTAAAGGCCATGTGGCATTCATTGCCTGTTCCGAAATAGGCACAGGAATCTTCGGGCCACTGGTTGGCCTCCGCCAGTAACATCTTATCCTCGTATTTCGAATCGATATATGCCCTGAGTTTCTGAAGAAATTCATGAGTCTCCGGCAGGTTCTCACAATTTGTGCCTTCCTTTTCAAAAAGATAAGGGACAGCGTCAAGCCTCAGCCCGTCCACGCCGATCTCGAACCAGAAATCGATGATCTTGAAAAGACTCTTGTGAACATTTTCATTGTAGAAATTTAAATCCGGCTGATGTGAATAGAACCTGTGCCAGTAATAAGCCTTGGCAACAGGGTCCCAGGACCAGTTGGATGATTCAAAATCCTGGAAAATGATCCGGGCGTCATTGAACTTGTCGGGAGAATCGTTCCAGACATAATAATCCCTGTAATTGCTTCCCTCTTTGGAAATTCTTGCCCGCTGGAACCATTTGTGCTGGTTCGAGGTGTGATTCAGGACAAGCTCTGTGATCACCCGAAGTCCCCTGGCATGCGCTTCCCTGATGA
The DNA here is from genome assembly GCA_046703645.1 of Cyclobacteriaceae bacterium. Lineage (GTDB taxonomy): Bacteria > Bacteroidota > Bacteroidia > Cytophagales > Cyclobacteriaceae > DATDPY01. The sequence continues at coordinate 2,134 of JBJKSY010000304.1, read as the reverse complement.
ATTTCCTGAAATCCGCCAGGGTACCGTAGTTGGGATGCACATCCATAAAATCGGAGATATCATAGCCCCCGTCTTTTAGGGGCGAAGGATAGAAGGGCAACAGCCAAAGTGCGTCCACCCCCAGGTCGTGGATATAATCCAGTTTCTGTATCAGCCCGTTAAAATCACCGATGCCGTCATTATTGCTGTCATAAAAGGATTGAACATGAAGCTGATAAATGATGGCATCTTTATACCATAAGTTATTTTTATTATTATTCATTTCCACTTGAACTGATTTTCAGACCGTTGATTTGTCACTGTTTATTATGAAGACCTGTATTGACCCTGAAAATCATTTGATAATAAATCTTTCTTATTGTATATCGATAAATATAATCATTGTTTCGGTGAATGAAGAAATTGTTCTGTGGATAATCATGGGAAAAAAAGCAAGAATTAAAGAAAAACTGAATAACCCGGGGATAGGAAGGATGACTTTCACCTTTCATAATGCTCCGGTGATCGAGTTAAGGATTAAACAGCGGTAAGTCAGCAGGTAGCTGATGATGGATAGCCTCCGGATGAATCTTCTGCCATCGGGTCACCGGCCTGTGGGACGGTTACGGCCTCTGCAATGATTTCGTTGAGAAGAAATAGAAATGCTAAATACAGGGGATGTCACTTTTCTCCGGTTATTCCAGTCTTATCCCGGATCATAAAGCTTTTCATGTTTTTAAGAATGACCTGGCTCCACTCGCGAACAAACGCCTTAAAACCTGATCGAATCATCAGGCACCCGGCTTACCTGGGACTGATCCTTTTATTTACCGGGATGCCGCTTAGCCTTGGCTCGGTATTTGCCTGCATCCCATCCCTGGCAGCTATATTTCTGGTAATTATCCGTACTGGACTCGAAGATCAATTCCTGAAAAAGCACCTGCCGGGCTTTGGAAATTATGCCATGAAAACACGCTTTCGGTTACTTCCCGGTATCTGGTAAAAAACCCTGATTCCAGGAATGTATTTATCAAAATTTTGACCCTGGATTTGAAATTTTTTTCATGAAATTAATGTTAACAATTAAAGGTGCAATCATTTTTTAATTCTGCCTCGAAACGAATTCAAAGCCTATAAACATTCCCTTCTATGAATACCATGACAGCCTATTGCGGATTACTGTGTAACAGTTGTCCCATTCACCTCGCAACCCTTGAAAATAATAGGGATGTTCAGGAATCAATGCGTAAATCCATTGCCGGCATGTGTTATGAAAATTACGGGCTTAATCTCGGGCCGGATGATATTTCAGACTGCGACGGATGCAGGTCGGGAACAGGCCGTTTATTCTCCGGCTGTGGCGATTGCGGGATCCGTGATTGCGCCATCGGGAAAGGGCTTGACTCATGTGCACTATGCCCGGATTTTGCCTGTGAAAAGCTGGACAGGGTATTCCATGAAGATCAGAATGCCCGTATTCTCCTTCAAAAAATGCGGCAGCTACACCAGGTCTGATGTCAATTTAAAGACCTTCAGGTACACACCGGCCTGTAAATGCTTTCTTATTCAACGCCAAATCGGTTCTCGAGGAAAACGCTGAAATACGTAGAAAAAAACCGTGAGTGAAATTTACCTTCTGCGATCCCGATAAATATCGGGACTGTGGGAAAAAACTCAAAAACGTTTCCCGCAGAAAGCGCTGAAATACGCAGATAAAGCCGGCTCAGGTAATAACAATATTTCTGCGATATCTGCGGGAAAAATACCAAAACCAATTCCCGCAGAAAACGCTGAAATGCGCAGATAATTCCTAATCGGGCAAATATTAATATTTCTGCGATATCTGCGGGAAAAATACCAAAAACGGTTCCCACAGGTTTTCCCTATTTCTACACCAACCTTCAACTCATTTTCACATCAACCAGTAATGACTTAGCAATAAAGTGATAATGTGATAACGCGATAAGCCGATAAGGCGATCTTACCTCTTAACTATTAATGACCGACCACCGATCACTGTCTACTGATTACTGTTCACTGATAACCGATTACTGTCCACCGATCACTATCCGCCAACCTCTCATCCTCGTTCCGATGAAACTCATTTCTCTCCGATGGAAAATTCAGTCCAGGGTTCGGAAGGCCTGCTCTGAAG
>JBJKSY010000303.1:0-3577 GCA_046703645.1 Cyclobacteriaceae bacterium | reverse complement strand
TCGGGTGTTCCTGAAGACATCTTTAATGATGACATGTCTCCCCAAAAAACAGGGGATTAGCCTGACCTTAATCCGTTTAAAGACAGAATGGTAAAAAGGGTTGGGCTTAAAATTTCAAAGAGAATTTTCTTATCTCAATAAAAATTCCTTCAATCATTGATAATTCTTATAATTTACTTAATTTACCTTAAGCATTTCGTCATCTATAGTATTATTAGTAATTACTCCTTTCACAAATTCCGATACTAAATTGGAAATGAAAAATCTTGCCGGTTGTCTTATACTGCTATCTATTATATCATGCAGCAACAACACTGAGTTGCCTGATTACCGTCAAAGTCATTTTGCTTCATTAAACTTCAGGTTGAAGGAATACAGCGAAAACAATGCTCCCGTTTACAGTTTTACTTATGACAGCAATCATCTTACTGCCAATGCGGTATATGATCCCAGCGGATTGAACACCTATAGATATCAATATAACCCTGAAGGATTGCCGGATACAATTTTTGCAACTACACCTCTTTACAGTTATTATATGATCCCCAATTATTCGGATACAATGATAAATGAGATACGGGAATATTATAAGGGTATTCTGGAATACAGATTTATCTTCGACTATGATAATTATGGAAATATAGTAAGAGTGACCAGGGTTAATAAATATGATGAGGTATTAGCTGTATCAACTTTTGTCTGGGTTGAAAATAATATTAAGGAATATGTGATATCATATCAATACCTGATACCGCCCATTACTTATATATACGATTATGAATACGATAAATACACAAATCCCTACATTAATGTATTTGGTAAGCTTAATTTTAATTTGATTGATTTTATGCCAATTTCAAAAAACAACTGGACACATATGACAGGGTATAATTTAGATTATCCTTCTAATAAACTTACCATTGACAATGTATTTTCATACGCATCAGAATTTCCTTTCGTTAAGGAAGCCAGGACAATTTCCTATGATGGTACAAGTAAAGATATATATGCCGAATATAGTTACTGATTTTTTTAGGGGAGAATAAAAAAAGCGAAGTTAAATCTTCGCTTTTTTTATTTTTTTAAATGAATTCAATCTTTTATTGAATGTGAAGAGTCGTCCCAGATGACCTTTTTCTGCCTGAAATAGGATTCGTTGGCCATATGGCAGGCGATGGCTGCATTATTACCGAATACGGCATCTTCAACTACACTTTTCCGTGTTTTTACTGCCTGGAAGAAGTTCCAGATATGAGGCTTCATGTCATCCCAGTCGTGTCCGCTGAAGCTAATATCGTCGCTAACCGGTTCCTGCCCGGGAGTTACGGCATGTTCTTCATACCATTGCTTATAGTATTCATCTCTCATTTTCTGGGGAAATCCACTTGCATAGTAACTGGGGGCAGTATCCACACCTTTCTGCGGAGAATGACGAAGATTAAATTCACTGGCGTCGAGGATTCCCTTAGGACCCATAAAACGGGCCAATTCAGGAGTCTCAGTACCCAACCCCAATCTTACATAGACAGGAATCCCATGATAATCAAACAAAACAGTATGAATATCCGGCATATTTCTTCCGTCCTTCCACCTGAATATGCCGCCTAATGCCTGGGCACTCCTAGGGGTTTCATTCCAACCCAATGTAAACATCATGCCGCTTAAAAGGTGTACCATCAGATCTCCTCCGACACCTGTCCCGTATTCTTTCCAGCAACGCCAGCGGGCAAAACGGAATTTATCGAAAGGTATTTTAGGTGCACCAGTAATCCAGGTATCCCAGTCGAGAGTTTGAGGAGAAAGATCGAAGGGTGGGGGATACTCCCATGCACCGGTAGGATCATTTCTTCCAAGGGTAAGTTCTACGTTCTCAACATCACCGATAGCTCCGTCATGGTACATCTCCTTTGCCTTTTCACACAAATTAGAGCTTACTCGTTGTGAACCGATCTGCACGATCCTGTTGTTTTTTCTGGCGGCATCAATCATATCAAAACCTTCGGGAATGGCATGCGACATCGGTTTTTCACAATAAATGTCCTTGCCGGCATTGCAGGCATCCACTACAACACGTTTATGCCAGAAATCAGGAACGGCTGCAATAATGCAATCGATGTCTTTGCGATCAAGTAGTTCCTGGTATTTCCGGGTAGTAAACAAATTGGAATTTCCCGTTATTTCTTTGGCAAGGGTATGACGTCCATCATAAAGATCGGCAGCTCCGACACATTCGGCCCCGGGAAGCTGGATAGCATCAGAAAGTAATCCCGAACCTTGCATACCAATACCGATTATGCCAAACCTGAGAGTATCACTGGGGGCAGCTTTGTTACCTGGGGCAGTATACGGTTTTGCTTCCAGCTTTAATGTATTGGCAGCTAAAAGCCCACCTACAGCGAGTGTGCTGGTTTGCAAAAATTTGCGACGTGAAAAATCCTTTTTCATAATTTTTTCTCTTTAATTTCAGAAGAAATGAGAGTCATGACTTATTTGGTCGGCAAGGAACGGATTGCAACTTCCTTGAAAAATACTATGTCATTTTTGCTGTGATTTTGAAGTCCGAAATATCCGGTATCAGGTCTCGGGCCGCGGAATGGTTCAAAGTCGAATTTTCTGGCAGGAACGGGGTCTCCTTCTGTGTAATCAGTTACTTTTTGGCCGTTCACATATACGATAGTCCTTGGACCTGCTATAGTAATAATCATGGTATTGGTTTCCGGTCCCGGATTTCCTGCTATAGAAAGGGGTTTGGAAATTGAATAAATACATCCTGTACGATGGTATTCATCTTCGCCTGAAGTTTCCGGATGGTTGTCTATCTGAATTTCATAACCATAATTTACAGGCATCCATTCTTCTCTTGGCTCAACCGGAATACGGATAAATACTCCGGAATTATCGTTTGTATCCCGCATGTGGAATACGACTTTGATCTGACAGTTTCCTACCTTTCCTCCTGTCCAGTAGAGTAATCCCATGCCACCCTGGGTTTCAATTTCTCCATTTACAACGGTGTCTGAACCCGGTCCAACATGTTTCCAGCCTGTTAAATCCTTGCCATTAAAAAGCTCCTGCCATTGACCTGTATCTGTTTGAACGGCTTCCTGATTACCCGAATTATTCCCTGTTGTCTTTGAACCACTACAGGAATAAACGGAAAAGCTAAATAATGTTAATACTACGATAGCGTTGAATATCATGAGACTGATATTGTTTTTTTTCATAGGTTTTAATGTTAAGAGTTAATTATTAATTGCACAATATAAAATTAATTCTAAAAATCATTAAATCCGGGAAATAATTGCCATTAAAATTGGATTATTTCCGAATTAAACCGTCAAAATTCATGAAATAGGGAGAATTACCTGGAAATTGGTTGGTTTTTTCAAAGATATAAGAGTCAGGCTACCTCCCAGTTTTTCGACGGATAATTTTGCCTGGTAAAGCCCCAGTCCGGCGCCACGGTTTTCACTTCCTGCAAAAAACATATCAAAAATTTTATCCTGAATGCCGGGATCAATGCCAATTCCCATATCGAGGAATTCCAGTGTGAAAAAATTGTTTAATGTTAATTTCA